>JAEMQG010000113.1 GCA_022758935.1 Candidatus Nitrosopumilus sp.
AAAATCAGCACAATTGCAAAAATGCTCAATGTTAGACAACCAAGTGTTGTACAAATGCTCAAAAAATTAAATGAGAAAAATCTTGTAAACTATAACAAAGCAGGTGTGATTCTTACTCAAGATGGCGAAAGAATTGGCTCTAGCATGATGAGAAACAGCAGATTGTTGGAAGTTTTAATGGATAGCGCATTAAAAGTTACAATTGATGAAGAGATGGTATGTGGAATTGAACATCACATGAATAAGCAATTTACTGATGCACTTTGTACCATGTTAAAACATCCAAGAAAATGCCCACATAACCATGAAATTCCAATGGGTGAATGTTGTAAATTAATTCAAGGATAAATCTCTAGAATTCAAATAATATCCCAAAAGATATATCGACTTGAATATTATATTATACATGGCATGCTTTTGTGGCTGTGAAACCTGGCAGAAAAATGAAGATGGATTCAAAGTAGCGTGCGTAAAATGTGGTCATGGACCGCAAAATCATGATGAGGAATTCAGAGCTTCTGCAAGAAAGAATGAATCACAGAGTCAGAAACGAGATGTAGATTTTGGATAGATTAATCATTCGCCGATAATTTTTACTAAAACTTTTTTTGGTCTTCGACCGTCAAATTCTCCATAGAAGATTTGTTCCCATGTACCAAAATCTAATTGGCCATTTGTAATAGCAATCACCACTTCTCTTCCCATTATTTGCCGCTTTAGATGAGCATCAGCATTGTCTTCGCCTGTTTTATTATGATCGTATTGGGCAATTGGTTCATGTGGTGCAAGTACTTCTAACCATTTCTCATAATCGTGATGTAATCCACCTTCGTCATCATTAATGAAAACACTGGCAGTGATGTGCATTGCATTTACAAGACATAACCCGTCTTGTACTTTGCTTTTGACAACTAATTTTTCAACATCAGATGTAATGTTTACAAAAGCTCTTCGTGTTTTTACATGATATGTAAGATACTCAGTTAAAGATTTCATGATATGAAATTATCATATCTTGAATAAAAATTCAAAGTGCAGGCTCAGAACTCAAGATCCTCATCATCAGTCAAAGGGATAGGGTCATCACTGCCTGCAAGGCATGATTTAGGCAGATACCTATTGAGTCTTTCAAGAAGCTTGGTGAACTACCACCCAACAAGTTGAGTGGTTTCTTTCTGCTTCCTTGACCTCATTGAGATCTCTGCAGGCGTTACTTTCCGCAGTTCCTGCGGTAGTCTATGATAATCAGCTTCAAGACCGGAACGACTTTCTTTCCATAATATTATAAATGGCGAATTGTTGATTCATTCAAATTGGTTACAATTGATACTCCAGCATCATTGGAAAGCTTTAGAAGATTCGTAATTGGCAGTACATGCCGTTCTTATGCGCCAAGAAATTACTTGGAAGATTCCGAGGTATTTGCAGAACGGGAAGATAATTTGGGTTCGATATATGTAGAGGCAGCCGATAAAGTCACTTTGAAAAAAATAAGAGATATTACATTTGTAAATGCTAAAGACATTCTTGGAATTATCTATAACTCAAAAAGTGGCAATACCGCATTAAAGTGGCGTCAATTAAGAAAAAACAATGGGAAGGTCATAGGTGAAGCCTCTGCTAATTCTCTTACGAATCTAGCTGAATCCGGTGTTCTTACATTAGATTGGGTTGAAAACTATCTCAAGAAAAAAACTGTACAGACAAAGACTAGTGAAGTTTCCAGCTAAACTTTTTTGTTTTTAACTGGAATAATATCATGATTACAAAAATAATTGATGAAAATTCTATTGCTGTAATGCCGGAAGATTCTGATGATTTATTAAATTTACGTCGTATAATCAAAGAGGGAGATAGGATAGTCGGTGACACTACACGGGCAATCAAGTTAGAGAAAGACTATGCAAGACCAGACAAGGGAGAGAGAATTAGAGTTAGAATTGCACTTAATGTGGAAAAAATATTATTAGATGATGTTTTAGACAGATTAAGAATTGGCGGTACAATATCAGAATCAAGTAACGAATCAGTATCACATGGTTCACATCATTCATTTATTCTCAAAGTAAATGATAGCATTACAATTACAAAGAAAAATTGGTTACCAATAGAAAAAAAACTAGTTGAATCAAACAACAAACAAATTGGTTTTGTATTAATTGCAATTGATACTGGAGATTGTGGTCTTGCAAGACTAAGGGGAACACATTTAGAATTTATTCCAAATATCTATTCAGGATCTGGAGGAAAAAGATACAAAACAAGTTTCAATATTGAAAATTTCTTTGAACAGATTCAACAAGCAGCAATTTCAATAGTTAGAGAAACAGATTCAATTGTTATTTTTGGTCCAGGAGAAACAAAAAAAAGATTTTCAAATTTTCTTCAAAAATCTCAAAATTGGCAAAAATATAAAATTCAGGTAGTAGAAGGAATTGATTCAGGTGGAGAAGATGGCATCTATACCTTTACGAAATCTCAAACAATGAGGGAAATAATGTCAGAAAGTAAATTAGCTAAAGTTTCTTCAATAATTGATGAAATTATGCTACGAGCAAACAAAAAAAGCAGAAAGTTCACTATGGGATTTGAGGAAACTTACAAGGCAAATCAATTGGGTGCTGTTGAATTACTTGTTTTTTCAGACAAAGCAATACAGAGCAATGATGAACAACAAATCATAGAATTTCTTAATGATGCAGAAAGTAAAGGAGTTAAAACTTACAGTGTAGATTCATCAACGGATATAGGTCTTAGAGTAACGGGGTTAGGAGGAATAGTTTCTTTGTTACGCTATGCAATTGAATTCTAAGTTGTGGATTCTACCATCCATTTAAGGTAAGATTTGTTTACAGATGTAATATCAATTTCAGCAATTTCAGGGACTTTGTAAGGATGAGTTGATTTAATTTTTTCTTTGAGAAGTTTTTTGTTTTTTTGTGTGGTCTTAAATAATGCCAGATATTCTGGTGTTTTTTCAATCTTTCCTTGCCAAGAATAAATTGATGAAATTGTAGTAATGTTAACGCATGCAACAATCTTGTTTTTGACTAACTCATTTGCAATTCTCGTAATTGATTTTTTGTTAGGATAAGTTGAGATAATTATGATTGCTTTCATAGTAACTATAAATGACCGTAGTTTAAAAAATTAACAATTAGTTTGGACCTTAATTTTATTACTCAAAATTCGATTATCTATGTCCTAATAGCTTGGGTGGTAATTTTAGGAGTTGCCAAGGGATTAAAATTAGAAAAACATGGTTTTGAGCTAAAAATATACAGTCTAGTATACAAAAATCAGGAAGTACAGACAATTCTTACAAAAATTCTTGGACGAACGAGGCGGGGAATCAAAGTTTTTGCCAATGTTAGCGTAGTTGCTGGTTTTCTCATGATGGGTTTTGCATTTTGGTTTTTGCTATCAAATGTTTCCAAATTCTTTGTGGCACCAACTGAATTTTCACAATTAACTGTATTAATTCCCGGTGTGACCTTAACGTCTTCAACATCAATCTTGTACTTTTTGTTATCAATACCAATTGTTCTAGTTGTTCATGAAGGCGCACATGGAATTGTTGCAACTCTAGAAAAAATTAGGATCAAAACGGGTGGATTTGCAATCTTTATCGCAATGTTTGCAGGATTTGTTGAACCTGATGATGAAGAGTTTAACAAGGCAAAAAAGATTTCAAAATTAAGAGTGATTGGTGCAGGTGCTACATCAAATGTAATTTTTGCACTAGTACTAGGGGCAGTATTATTGACAAATCCATTTTTTGCAATGGTATTACCTGAACCACTACTAAGTACATTTTATGATTTACCAGATGGGGTTTTGATACTTTCAATAATTGAAAATTCTGGCGCTGAAAAAGCTGGATTGTTACCAAACGACATCATTACTTCAATTAATGGAATTCCGATATTAAGCCCGTTAGATTTTCAAAAAGCAAAATTAATTCCAGGTGAAATTGCCAATGTCTCCATATTAAGAGAAGGTAAAACAATGCAATCTTCTGTTGAGGTAACACCTTCGCCTGAAGACCCGGAGAAGGGATTAATTGGAATCATGAGGGATAATTCATTTGCATACAAACCCGTTCTAAATTTTATTCAATGGAATGATCCAG
>JAEMQG010000035.1 GCA_022758935.1 Candidatus Nitrosopumilus sp.
CCATGTTGCACGTCCAGCTGTTTGACCTCTCATTGCTTCTGAAAGTGTAAATGTTTCAGATGCTGGGATTTCACCAAAAATAATGCTAGAAGCTCCTTTTTGTGACATATCAAGTACCTTCCCACGCTTTCCAGATAATACAGTAGCAACATTTCCAACTAGATCAGTTGGAACTCTAACTTCAATTGCAAGCATTGGTTCAAGAATTGTAGTTCCGGCAGTTAAAAGCGCACCCATGCAAGCACGTCTAGAAGCAGGGCCCAGTTGAGATAGACCCCTATGAGCAGTATCCTCATGAGGAACAAAGTGAGTAAAAGTAAATTTACAATCTCTCATTTGTTCTTTGCATAAAGGACCTTCTTTCATAACTTCCTCAAATCCAGAATTAATAGAGTCAGTTGATTCTTGAATAAATTGAACACCTTTTGTTCCATTAATCATTACATTTCCGCGTGGATCCAATCTCATAATCCTCTTTATAGTATCAGTGTCCCAACCTGCACCTTTTAGTAGATCCGATACTACTTTCTTGTCTTTCATGTCGCTGACTTCACCAGTTCTAAGCATATGTGCAATTGCAGGTTCTAATGGTTCCACTTTCATGAAAATTTTATTGTGTCTATTTGGAGATTTTGACATGATTGGGTCACATGCGCCTTTAACAGTTTCTCTGTAATTGATTAGTGGTTCAGATGTAATAATTTCTAATTTGGTGTCTTGTATGCGGTGAGTAGCCACATCAAGATGAAGCACTCCCATTCCGGCAACAAGCGTTTCACCTGTTTCTTCATCGATTTTTACTACAAGATTAGGATCTTCAATTGTTAGTTGTTTGAGAACCTCGACAAGTTTGGGCAAATCCTTTGGATGTTTTGGTTCAATTGCGATTTGAACAACAGGTTCTGAAACATATTTGACTCCCTCAAACATTGGTATTCCTTTAATAGATGAAATTGTATTGCCTGCTCTAGCTTCAGTTAATCCCAACAATGCAGGGATATTTCCAGCACCTAGTTCGCCAACTTGTTCTCTTTGGTTACCCATGAAAAAATTTACTGATTGAACTCTACCTTCTCGTTTTGAATCTATAATGTTAATTGTTTGTCCATCCTTTATTGTTCCTGAAAATAATCTGCCAATTGCAACAGGACCAGCAGCTGGATCTAACACCATGTTAACTACCATCATAATTGTTGGCCCGTCATCACTGCCTGAGAAAAGTTCTTTTCCTATATCCGATTCAAGATCTCCTTTCCAAATTTGTGGAATTCTGTATTTTTGAGCAACATTAGGTGGCGGAACATGTTTAACTACCATTCCCAATACGGCGTCAGCTAATGGAGCTCTTGCTACCAACTCATCAACTTTTTCATTTTTATATGCATCAATAACATCTTTGAATGTAATACCCTTTTCTTTCATAGTATCTACGTTAAATGCCCACTTGTCTTTAGCAGATCCAAATGTGACACTGGCATCTTGGATTGATACTTTCCATTTGTCCTTGTATTCAGGTTCGGCATAAGTCTCAACTAATTGGTTAAAGCTGGACACTACACCAGCAAGTGTTTCTTGCATTTTTTCTGGGGTTAACCGAAGTTCTTTGATTAATCTGTCTACTTTATTGATAAAGAGAACTGGTCTAACTCTTTCTTCCAGTGCCATTCGAGTTACAGTTTCAGTTTGTGTCATGATTCCTTCAACGGCATCACAAACAACCGTTGCACCGTCAATTGCTCTAAGGCTTCGAATCACCCTTCCACTAAAATCAACGTGTCCAGGTGTATCAATCATGTTAATGACGTATTCTTTGTCTTTTTGTGTAAAATGTAATGTGACGTTTGCTTGATAAATTGTAATTCCCCTTGCCTGCTCTTCTTTATCAAAATCCATCGCTAATGCTTTTCCAGCAGCAGATGGAGCAATAATTCCCGAAGCTGCTAAAAGACTATCACTCATAGTCGTTTTTCCGTGATCAACATGTGCAATCACACTAAAGTTACGAATTTGTTCTTTATTTTTTATAATCTTTAGCACTTCAATTGTGGACTTGAATTTTGCCATATTCGCAAATCCAATTATTCAGCTATTAAATCTTATGAGAAAATTAGATCAGTAGATCATTTCATTACTTACACCTCGAAGTCGTTTTGCCAAAATAAAATGACAATCTTTTTTTTGTCTTTTTTTTGCCTCAAAAAGTGAGAGTAATTGAGAATAGTACACGTAATAGAGTAATTGTGAAATTTTATTTTTTGATTTAATTTGTGGATGAATAACATTTAATCCAATACCTTTCAAATTTTTTACCAGTTTCTTGTTGTGCGAATTTTTTTCTTCAAAAATTATTACTGTGTCGCCTTTTTTTGTAGAAAACAATTCCATGTGAGTGAATTGTTCTATTCTTTCAAAATGAGCATTATAACCAAGAAGTTCATAGATTTTTGCTGCACAGTACATTGCAATTGGAAATGTATGCATATTTCCCAAGACAAAAACTCTTTTTCCTAGCGCTGTTTTTTTTGCGTCAGTAAACGCTTTTCTGAAAATTCCAGAATCTTTTGAAATAGAAAAGTGTCTTACTAGAGATATACAAGTCAAAGCGCTTTCCAAGAAGCTTATGCTTCCTGCCGTAAACACATCTGAATTTGGAAATTTTAAAATAATTGACTCAGTACACGCGTTTACTAGTTTGCTTTTTGAGTTTGATGTAATAGCGGTTGATTTTTTTGTTATTTTCGCAACTTTGATATTTGAAATTGTATTTCCAGATATTGAAACAAAATAGACTGTCTTGTTTTTTAAAATAGATTTGTTTTTTAGTAAATCAAGTGGATCAATTGATTTTACTAGATAATTTGAAAAAACTTCTGCCAACATTGCAGATACTAAAGAGTCCCCACTTCCAGTAAATATTGTGTTTTTTTGTGTTGCACGAGAAAGAGGTTTTTGTGTTTGGAATTTATTTAAAAATTTAGGTTGAATGAAAATATCTCGCTCATATGCTTCCAGAGTTCTCATAAAAAGCATAGAAAAGCCACACATATTAGAAAAACGGTTTAGTTTTTGATTTTTATATAGAATATTAAGAATGGATATGTGGAAATTTCTGTAGGGCACACTCCTGATTCTGATGATGCATTCATGTTTTATGGGATGTTTACAGGGAAAATAAAATCCCCAGATTTTACCGTAAATCATGTGATTGAAGATATTGAAAAATTAAACAGAAAAGCAACAAATCCCGAACTAGATGTTACTGCAGTGTCGGTTCATGCTTGTGCTTACATTCCTGGATATACTATTTTGAGAAGTGGTGGAAGTTTTGGAATAGGATACGGTCCGATCGTTACTGGGGGGAAACAAATGACAATTGATGAAATTAAAAAAGGGACAATTGCCATACCGGGAAAAATGACCTCAGCATTTTTGCTACTTCAGTTAATGATAGGAAAGTTTGATTATGTTGAAATGAATTTCAGCGATATTCCCGAGGCCGTAAGAAATGGCAAGGTAGACGCAGGTCTGGTCATTCATGAAACACAGTTATCATATGAGCAAGAAGGAAACGTCAAGATTTTAGATGTTGGTGAATGGTGGGATAAAAAAACAAATGGATTGCCAGTGCCATTAGGAATCAATGTCATGAAAACAAGCCTCGGAATGAGTACAATTCATAAATTTGATCAGTACCTACAGGCATCAATAGAATATGGACTAGAGCACATTGACGACGCAATAAATTATGCAATGCAGTACAGCCGAGGAAAACCACGGACATTGATTGAAAAATTTGTGAAAATGTATGTTAATAAAATTACTGTAAATATGGGAGATGTTGGTGAAGAGGCTATTAAAAGACTTTTTGAGATGGCAAAAGAAAAAAAACTAGTGCCAGACTTTACACTTAACATTGCCATCAAGTAATTATAGTACAGAAATTTTTACAGTTTAATGGGAGATGGAATAGGAGGGCCAGTAATTGGGTGTTTGACAAACAATACATTTGAACTCCTAGTAACACACTTTCGTAAAGACAACAAAGAAGAGTACGCCAAAACAGAACGCATAGTTATCGCCAAAATTGACAATCCTGAGGAACCTCAATATCAAGAAACGACGCAAAAAGATTTAGAGATGGCATTGAAGGGAAAATTTGTCACATGCAATGTGCAGTTTAGAGATTCTAAAACAGATGTACTTGTTTGCAACGTATTTGTTCAAAAACCTCCAGAAGGATTCTAAATTTATTTTCTAATTGTAACACTTAGTAATATCTTAGAAATATCTTAGTTACAAATTTTTAATTGTCTACAAATACAATAATATCTTTTGCAATGCAATGAACAAGACAATACTAATGATAGTACTAGGAGCTGTAATTACGACAGGAATTGTCGTATTAATGACATCCCAAAGCGCAATCGCTGCTTCCCCGCAATCTCGCCTTGCGGCAGTACAGCTAAGAGACACTAGTTACTTCTATCATGGATTAGCCAATGCCAAATGTGATTTTGCCTTCCATAGTAGTAGTCTGGACAGGAACATCTCAACGACCACCAATAACAAGGGTGTGTCAAAGGCCGAAACATTACCAGGTGAAACTTCCTTTGATGTCATTTGCAGCAAGCTGGGATATGTCACAAATAGTACTGCATTACCTCTTAGCCTACCAGTGAAGAGTGGCGGAACAACTACGGCGGAATTAAGCCTGAAATGTATTGGTCCAAGTTATGCTCCAACCTACACATGCCCTCCATAAATCTGAGATCAGATAACCCATAAACCTCTTTTTTTTATTTTCTAAATCCTTAAGTTCATTATTCTTGTAAAAATCTGTAATTGGAAGAAATTGAAGAATATCGTGAAGAAATGATTATGCAAAAAGAAGAATATGAAAAATGGAAAAAGAAATAAGGTGACTCTGATCTTATGTTAATGAAAAAGATGACAAGGAAGGCGATAGTTTCTAAACTATTTTTTATTTCCTAACAAAGAACATACGATATGGGTAGAAAATCATGAAGCCCTAAAAATAATGACCCGTAAATATGATCAGTGTAAAACTTAAGTTTAAACAAACTTTAAAGAGTTATTGTCAGGCAGAAAGAAAATTTTAGTTGTAGGAATTATAGGTGGTATTTTGGTAATCATTGTAGTTTCCATGTTGTTTATACCTGTCATGAAGATGGTAGATACAGATCTTGGAAATCACGCCTCAAAATATTGTCTTGAGCATGGTGGTTCGTCCATTTTGAAAACACTTACAGCAATAAATGGCAGTGAAATTCAAGAGGGGATTTGTGAATTTCCGGATGGTTCACAATGTGAAGAATTGGAATATTTTCGAGGGGAATGTAACCCAGGATCATAGTTTCATAATGGCATTTATCAGTTAACTAAATTGCATTCCAATCTCTTTTTGATTTCATTGTAACCCATACATTTAATCTAAAATCAACCTAGTTTTTATTACGCAGATTACCGTTGCATTATCTGTAACACCATATTAAAGTCAACTAGAAAATTAGAGATTCACTTGCAAATAGAGTACAAAAGAGGGCAGGAACTTTTCTTAGATGGGGAATAAACACCATAAGAATTTTTTTTCTTTTCAATAAAAACAGGAGTATAAGTGAAATAGAAAAAGATCCGTTACCACTGCGTCGGCAGTGGATTGGACTAAATGGCACCTACTAGTTTGACTCAACTTGAGAATTTCTAGCCTCTGCCAATTCTAAAAATGGCTGTACTGCATTTTGGGCATGTACCTTTTAAGGCAGGTTTGCCATTTTTCATGGTGTATGGTTTTGCACCTTCAATGTCTCTTTTATCTCGACATTTTACACAATATCCTATTGTCATAAGCATACTACGTATTGGCCCTATTAGCGAGAACTTGTTAAACTTTTTTCACTATGAGGCAAACAGTAGATCTTAATTTTCCCATCATAAACCTAGTTTTTTGTTTATCATGATATATTTTCATTGATGGTTCTATCTCTAATACATTGTAAATCAGACATGAATTGGATTAACTCGTTATTTTCATTGTCACAAATTCCGTTAATGCGTCTGGCTGTACAAAACTTTCCCAAACAAAAATCTCCGCGGCGTATACACCGGATACTTTAGGCACCCATGATAACGATGGACTAAATGTTTGGTTAGGATTAAGTGATCCACTTATCCAACCTAGTGATACAACCGCACCGTATTGATCTTTAACTTGAACAATATATACAAACGTCTGAGCTTTTTCTTGATTATTTTTAATATCTGCTGAAATTTGAACTTGTTGATTTACATTAACCTGATCTGATATTTCAGCACCGGATGAATTTTGAAGTCGTGAATTTGTAATATCTACTCTTTCTAACGGGGTAAGTGCGAATGTTTGATTAATTGAAACTGCAAAAATCAATGTAATTGCAAAAATTTCCAAATCCCGTCTCATTATAATTATGTGGTTTTTTTTTGTTAATAAAGCGTTTCTACACTCAATTTTGATTCATAGGGAATTAAAATTAATTAAAATATAACTAAAAATAATGTGAGCTAAACGAAAAAGAACTTTTCATTTTTGGTTTAAATTTTGATTCTATAGTAATCCCAGCGCTCTGGATCAAACTTTGTTACAAATTCTGCATTTTCTTTATCCATCCTTGCTGTAATTACATCTCTTAGTGCAAAACTTGTTAAATACTTGTATTTTTTTGCGTGAGCTTGCATGATAAACATGTGACGCATTTCACTACCTCCCCTTAATCCCCAATACCCCATTTTTAATGCTAAAGGCTCTAAAAATATTGTATTGTTGAGACCAAAATTTTCATCTCGGATTTCGGGTCTTAATCGATAATTTTCTAGTGGCCCGCCCTTGGCAAAACCTACAACGTCACCCTTACAATCATTTAATCTGAGAGTATTGATTATTACATTAGGATCTTTTGTTGATTGTTCGAAAGATTCTTTTCCAAACTGAAGCGGTTTTGGCAGCTCTAAAAATATTAAATGTAATAAATTTATGAACTCTGAGTTGTTTCTGGTATCTGTTTTTTCTATAGTGGGAATTAATTTTAAGTTATCATATGCGTAATTTGCCTGTATGGTGATTTCTTGTTGTCTAATATTCATAAATGACAATACAGTATCAAAAAAATTTTTTCTCATGTGTTTTGGCAATGAACTAAGAATAAAATGACACATCTCTGTTTCTTTATTTAATAATTCTTCAAAATATGCTACAGAACTCCTCACAATAAGGGATGGTTTCCATGCTAAAGCATGTGCATTCATTTTTGCCATTTCCATGGCTTTTGAAAAATTACCCAATGCGTATCCACTAATTCTGTCAACTACTGAAAGATACCATCCTAATTTCATAAAATGATTTTGTTTTTCTTTATTGTTTTTTGTTAATTCTGAATTTTTAAAACATTCAGTAATTTGTCTTTCTGCATTTTCTTTAATTTCACCACTCCATGGATATGTTGTTCGGAGTATCAACACTTTGATTATTTCAATATCTAAATTTACATTGGATAATAGAGTTCGTAATTTTTTATCCGATGAAATAAATTTCAAAACACTATCTTCATGTGGTTTGTCTACGCTTTTTTGTGGATCAAAGTCATGAAATAAAGCAGATGCATACAGGTACCTTAAATCTTCAGCAGAAAATTTTTTTGATGTGTTGTTTAGATTTGCAGATAACAGAGATACAAGTGTAACTTCTAATTCATGATTGATGTTATGGTATCCATAGTAATCAACTCCCAGCCCCTGTGTTTCAAATAGTTCTATTGTATAATCTAGCATCTCCGCGAAAGCATCTTCATCCATGCCACTCTCTACAATTAGACTTAGAATTTCATTTCTTAATGTATATGAATTTGCAAATTCCTGCAATAAAATTCGATCACGATTGTCATTTTTAAAGATGTTCTCGGGTCACTGACGACTTTTTCTAAAAATCAGGCGTGTTTAGGTTATTTGGGTCGTTATCTTTGGAAAGATTCAATAGAATTATCAATTTTTTTAAGTTTGTTGTCAGTTGACTTGAGTCTACTCAAATTTCTAATTGTTACTAATGAAAAAAATTTGCCGGTTTATGTCCTGCATCTAAATGATATTTCATATCCTCTAGTTGATGTATCTGTTACAAATTCTCCCATACCACTTACTTCCCCCACTACACGTGGCGGAGTGTATTTTTCTGACACATTTGCTTACAAAATAAAAGGGGTGGTTGACGATGTATCAATCATTCCAGCATTATCTAAAACTATGCTGGGTCCCAATGTTGAATTTGGTGAAATTAAGATTACAGCAAAAATTGAAAGGGATAATAAAAAAATAAATTTGTCTCTATTTGCAAATTTAATAAACAGTGTACAAAATTTATCTAAAATTGAATTGAATATGATTTTGATAAGATTGGAATCAAGCTAAATTTTACCAAGATACACGTCATATTTTTTACGTAACTCCTCATTTGATAATATTTCGTATGCTTTATTAATTTGAACCATGATCTCTTCTGATCCTTTTTCTTTACTTTTATCGGGATGCGCTTTTTTGGCTAATTTCCTATATTGGTTTTTTATTTCTTCGTTTGTTGCATTTTGTGGGAGTTCTAATATTTTGTAATAGTCAGGCAATATTTTATTTTGAGATTCTAGTCTAAATTCTTTTTCCTCTTTTGAATTTTTTCTAAATCCAAAGTCTTCAAAATCATCTGACCAGTCTGAATGGTATTTTTCATACGTTTTGTCTTTTTTAGAATCAAATTCATTAAAGTCATATGTTGTTTTTTTTCTTAGAATTATGTCTCTTGCAAGATAAAGAAAAATTACTATTACAGTTATTGTGAAACCAGTAAACAGTATTATTTTTTGTTGATCTGTTACAACTAATTCCATTTGTAATTCTTTTACAGGCTTATCTGATTGTCCTGAAACACTTTGAAGAAAAGCGGCAAATATTATACACGATATTATAATGCAGATATTTCTCATTTTGTTATGTTAATCTGAAATCTTCTTTAGCAGTATTGAGAACTATGTGAGTAATCGTGTTTTCTACATTTGGAATTGAAGATAGTCCTTTTACAAATTCACTCAATTCACTTCGTGATTTAAATTTTGCAATGATTAAAGTATCAGTATTTCCGGTAATATCATAAACTCCACACACATTCTCTAATTTTGATAACTCTGCTTCAATGTCTAAGATTTTGTTTTTTTTCGCAATAATTTCAATTATCGCCGTTAGATCATAGCCTAATTTTTCATGGTCTATTAGCGCAGTATATCCTTTGATTATTTTTTCTTTTTCTAGTTTTTTTATTCTTGATAGTATGGTGACTGTCGATATTCCTAGCTTTATTCCAAGCTGTCTTGCAGATAATCTTGCATCCACCATTAAATTTTTAAGAATTCTTTCATCTGTTTGATCTAAATTCACATAATCACTACATTAAAAATATATTTAAATTTTTACTGATTTATCAAATACATGTTCAATTTTATTCATTTTTAATGTATTTCCCAGTCTTTACGGTTCTTTAGATTTAAAACAAACAATTGGCAAAAATTAACGTGGGATCAATCAAGGAATTAGTCCTAAAAGGACAAAATTTTTTGGAAGCAGGTAATTTTGAGGACGCACTTGGGTATTTTGAACAAGCGTTACTATTGAATCAAAATGACCCTGAATTGTGGAATTTCAAGGCTGTTACACTGCGCAGTTTAGGAAGATATGAAGAAGCATTAGAATGCTTTAACAAGTCATTCGAAATTGATCCAAGAGATAAACATGCGTCATAACACATGTTTGCCCTTATTTTATACCCATTTTTAATCCACTACGCACAAAAAGGTGTGTTTTTACCAATATTGATAGTGGATCTCTTTAAACAATCTCTTGATGATTCAAAAATTTCCTACTAGTTATTATAAAGTGACATACTAGTAATATTGTAATGGTCTTACAATCAATTAATGCTGATAATTGTCCTCGTTGTGCAAAAAATACATTATTAACTGACGATGTAACTGGAGAGAGATTCTGCGGAAAATGTGGGTATGTTCTTTCTGAGAAATCACAGGAATCTGGACCTGAATGGAGATCCTTTACTCAAGATGAACACGGTAACAAAGCAAGAGCAGGTGCACCAACATCTCTGACAATGCATGATATGGGATTATCTACGATCATCAATCCCATGAATAAAGATGCGTCTGGGAAACCCTTGACTGCAACAATGAAGAGTACTATTGAAAGGTTGAGAACTTGGGATAGTAGAAGCCAAGTTCATGAGTCAGTTGATCGAAATCTAAGACAGGCCTTAAGTGAACTAAATAGATTAAAAGACAAACTTGCTCTATCTGATGCAGTGATTGAAAAGGCAGCTTACATTTATAGAAAAGCCATCGAGAAAAAATTGGTACGAGGAAGATCTATTTCTGCTATGATTGCATCAGCACTTTATGCTGCATGTAGAGATACAGAAACTCCAAGAACTCTAAATGATGTAGGCGAAGCAGCTAATTTAAAGAAAAAAGATATTGCAAGATGTTACAGATTATTACATAGAGAACTAGATTTGAAAATGCCAGTAGTCGATCCAATTCAATGTGTTGCACGTATTGCAAGCAGAATAGGAATTACAGAAAAAACAAAACGTTATGCTGCCAAAGTTCTGAAAATATCTCAAGAACATGAAGAATCTGCAGGAAAGGATCCAATGGGGTTGGCAGCAGCTGCATTGTATTTGGCTTGTGTCAAAAATGGTGAAGATATAACTCAGCGTGATATTGCAGAAGCCGCAAGTGTGACTGAAGTTACAATAAGAAATAGGTACAAAGGTCTAAAATTAGATCAAAATATGGACCTATAAAATCACAATGTTGTTTGATAGTTAACTAACGGCCAATCTATATTATTAAGAAAACATTATCCAAAACACATTGGCTGAAGAGTTGAGAAAAATGTTGTCACAAGCTTATGAACTTTGTGAAGAGGGTGATTTTTCAAATGCTTTAAAGATGTATGATTTAGCATTAAAAAAAGAACCTGAAAATATCAACGCATTGATAGATAAAGGTGTAACATTACAAAATATGGGTCGAATAAAACAGGCTATAAAATATTATGACCGTGCACTAGATATCAATCCAAAAAATCTTAATGCCTTGGTCAATAAGGGCGCATCATTACATACAAGCAAACAGTATGAAGACGCAATCAAATATTATGATTTAGCTCTTAAAATAGATAAAAAATATACAATTGCACTAGCCTACAAAGGATTGTCGTTAGGGGAATTGGGAAATCTCACGGGTGCAATAAAATATTTCAAAAAAGCATTATCTATTGATCATGATTATGATCTTGCCAATGTCAGCAAAGAAATGGCTAAAGAATTACTTGAATCTTTAAAAAAACAAAAATCTAAAACACTGTAACATCGCCGGGTGCAGGTTCCCGCCTACTGATTTTTTCACCTGATTCAAAAAATTCTTTATGCTCTATATTTTGATGTTCTCTTAGTTTTTCAATATTCTCAAATCCGGCATGACACAAGTAGCATTTTGGTTTATGTTCATCTACAAGTGGCAATACCATGATCTTTGTAATTTGTTTGCCTACTTAATTCTTGGGCAGACAGTTAAGGAATATATCCTTTAATAATAAACTCGTAATATGTTGGAACAGTTAGTAGGTGATTCAAAGGCATTAGATCGAGCAATATCTGGTGAAGAGTTATCATATGCGGATGGTCTTGAATTAATGAACTATGACAATTTCCATGTTTTGAGTGCTGTAGCTGACATTGCAAGAAAGAAATTAGTAGGCGATACTGTAACTTTTGCTGCCTCTTATTACATGAATTACACAAATGTATGTGCCGCAAGCTGTCAAATGTGTGCGTTTTATAGAAAAGATGGTGATGTAGATGCGTACACTCTCACCACTCAGCAGATTGAACAGCGTGTTGCCATTGCAAAAAGTTTGGGTGCAACTGAAGTTCACATTGTAGGGGGATTTCATCCAAAACTCCCTCTTGAATATTATGAAGACATGATGAGAATAATAAAGAAACATCATCCCCAATTAAAAATAAAAGCGCTTACTGCAGCTGAGATCTTTTATTTGTCTAAATTGACCAAAAATTCTATCAAAGAAATTCTTTCTCGTCTAAAATCTGCAGGTTTAGATTCTATGCCTGGAGGAGGCGCTGAATTATTTCATCCTGAAATAAGAGGGAAAATTGTCAGAGGAAAATGTTCTGGACAGGAATGGTTAGACACAATAGAGCAAGCTCATAATCTTGGAATCAAAAGTAACGTTACAATGCTATATGGTCATATTGAAAAGCCAGAACACATTATTGATCATTTAATTAAAATTCGAGAATTACAAAAAAAGACTAGAGGCTTCATCACATTGATTCCTCTTAAATTTAGTCTTGATAATACTGAGCTTGAGAAAGAGCACTTGGTCAATAATGAATGTTCATCGATATATGATTTAAGAATTATTGCATTATCAAGATTAATGCTTGCAAATGTTTTAAACAATATCTCTGTTTATTGGGTCGCATATGGAAAAAAACTTGCACAAGTTGCATTGTCTAATGGTGGAAACGATTTAGTTGGAACTGCATTCTCTGAGGAAATTTACCGTGCGGCGGGTAAGCCGACCACATCATCAGTGGAAGAATTAGCAACCATGGTAAAAGAAATTGGGCGTCAACCAGCACAACGTGATACATTTTTCAATATTGTCCAAAAATTCTAATTTTGCTTTGCTTACATCCTTAGATGTTTTTTTATAGATTCTACCTTCTCTTCCATTTTTGCTTGTTTGTCATTCCTGGAATCTATTTTTAAAATCACTTCGACTCTATACACACCTAAATTGTGGATTACCTCCATGATATTTTTGACTGCTTCAAAAATTTTGTCAATATTATCTGATTCTAAAATTGTACCCATTGAATTGATTTCATATCTTACTTCTTTGATGTCCTGAATGGCTTCAATTCCTTTTGCAATGTAAAAACTCGAACTCGTGGTACTCGTTCCAATTGGATATACACTAATCTCTGCTTGAATCAATACTAAAGATGGATTTGATAAAGTAAGATTAATGCGTTGTTCTCGTAATTTCTTGTTTTACTTGATTTTTTCCTAGATTGTGTTAGTGGTCTAAAAATGTTAATTCACATACGTCAATAAATCACCCAAAAGTTTTTTGATGGATACTTTGAACATAATTTATTCTCTTTCTATTTGGCAGTGTTCATTGTGACAATTTTTTGAAATTATTATAAAACATACATGAAACAATTCAGATTTAATTTCATTGACTATGCTACACTCTATCTTGTTCTAAAATATGCTATATGATCATATGTGTTTTGAATTATCTTGTCTCTAGTTTTAGTTGAAGTTTAGACAATTGGTTTTTTTTCTTCTTTTTTTGGGCTACCTTTTCTTCTCCTAGCTCCAAAACTAATTAAAATCAACATAAACCCAATTCCAATTAAAATACCTACGAGTGTATTTTTTTCTTGATTTTCTTTTTGCTTCATCATCAAATCTATTATTTCCTCATTAGTCATTCCTGCATGACCTATTGGCATTGTTAGATTAAGATTGATCATGATGATGGTTCCTATAATTAACATGGCCATTCCTCCCACAAATATTTTTTTGTCTACTAACACTACTATCTCATTGAATGTTGAACTTCATCATATATTAGGGAATTCATTAAATTCCTCAAATATTCTTATCATCCAAATCTGTTTTTTTTAAATTATCAAATTAAATAATGACACACTTTATCTAAACTACATAAGTTGTTTTATTATCACAAGGCACTTTTTTTAAATGAAATCTTTCATTGGGCATTTTTTGTTTTAGTGCATTTTCCACACTTTGCTTTTTATTAATTCCACATGGTAGACAATATCATAATAAAAACTTTAGTGATAGAGAATTTTGAATCCTCTATCACATGACTGTTTGGCCGATGTCAGTAATATGTGAAAACCCCTATTACTATATTATCTTAGTGAATGTAAAAACCAAGCAAATTTTTCAAAATATTTTATGTATGATTGGATACATTAATTTTATATTTTGATTCTCAATCTATCCTACGCACTTTTTCTGATGCTTTCAATGTCTCACCAAAAGAATATGGCGATTTTGGAATCATTGGCAATGTCGAAACATTATCTCCTACCATTTTTTGAATTTCTTCGTCATGTATAGATAATGTTTTACACTTTGGACAAAACCATCCACATCCCTTTATGAAACTACAACATTCAACAATGATGTTAAATCCACATGCAGGACATTTGGTTGGATCGATGTGTATGTATTTTACGTAATCAAAAACGATTTTTTCTACACTCATCACGTTTAATCAAACTCAATGATTTTAAAAATTATGCTATTAACTAAATTGTGTTATGACCAGACAATCCAGAGACGTCTGGGACAAATTAGTCCAGTTTTTGTTGATCTATTGTCGGATCTAATCTTTACTCTATCTGAAGACATTTCCGATTTAATACCAAAGTTAATTTTAACGTAAAAAACGACGATCTGTTATGAAAGCGTCATACAAAAAAGAAATAATCCCGGATCCAGAATCGGATAATAATACATATTCAAATTTTATATTAAAACGGGATACTGATTTTTGCTGTGAAAAATTTAAAAATTACTGCAAAAAATTTACTGTTTGGAACTATGATCAAGGTAAGTTTGCCATAGTAGATCAAATTACTTATGACAATCATTCTGTACAGTCTATTGATTTTTGTCCTTTTTGTGGAGAAAAAATAGAATATGAAGAGGAAAATATATCAAAAAAATAACTGGATGTATCTTTCTTAATAATTTTCAAAATGTTCCATACCCTTGGGATTGCAGAAATAACTTGTTGTCTTATGAATCAGTAATTTTAATTGTCATGTGGCTGCTTAAATTCAATTATAATGTCTCAAGAAATTTTTAAATCTAATATAGCAAGCAGTGATACTTTTGTTGATTAGCAAATTGAGTGGTTTTGATGCAAAAAAAAGTGCCAGAGAGATAAAAAACTTTAAAGTACAAGGTGCAAATCAGATAGCACTTTATGGCTTGGAATTCATAAAGCAATATGTTGCCAAAAATGGATTTGATTCTAATTTTTCTCAGATAATTAATATTTTAGAAAATGCCAGACCTACGGCAGTTGTTTTGCATAACTGCATAGAATTAATTAGAAAAAATAAAACTTTGACTAATATTGAAGAATTAATTTCTTCATTGAAAACATCGCATAAAAAAAACATTGATCTAAAATTAATATTAAAAAATAAATCTGTCATTATGACTTATTGTCATTCGGGAGAGGCAATGTCATTGATTAAGGAGTTGGCAAAACTAAAAAAGATTTTTGTTTATGCATGCATAACTGAACCTTTAGAGCAAGGCTTGAGAACAGTGAAGGATTTAAAAAAATTAAAAATCCCAGTCACACTAATAGGCGATAATGCTGCAGGATTATTTATGAAAAACTCAGATTTGGTTATAGTGGGAGCCGATGCGTTGAGAAAAGAGGGAGTTGTAAATAAAATTGGAACAAGTTTATTGGCATTCGCAGCATATCAAAACAAAAAACCGTTTTATGTGGTTGCCAATAGTTGGAAAATAGATAAAAGAAAATTTTTTAAAATTGAAGAGAGATCACCTACAGAAATAAATAAAAAATTAACTCATAAGATAAAAGATGTAGAAATTCGAAATCCTGCTTTTGATATTACCCCTTGGAAATTTATTTCTTATGTGGTCATGGAAAATGATGTATTTAGCCCATCGCAGATATTGAGGAAATGGAAATGAAATCAAAGAATCAATATCTTAATTTTGTTGATTATGGCTATTCTCCAAAGAAATCAGATGTTGTTTGCTTGTTTAGATTTGAACCTAAAAATGGAATAAGCATAAGGGAATCGGTGGGTAGATTGGCATCTGAAAGCTCTACCGGGACCTGGACTGCCTTATCAAAAATGCCCACACGAGTAAAAAAACTCCAGGCAATATCTTTTGATGTAAAAGATGATTTTGTAAAAATTGCATATCCGATTGATCTCTGGGAAAAAGAAAATGTTCCTCAATTTCTCAGCGGTATTGCCGGAAATATTTTTGGGATGAAGGCTATCAAGAATCTCCGACTAGTGGATATTTCAATTCCTTCTGAATTTTTATCCAATTTTCGAGGACCTGAATTTGGAATATGTGGAATCAGAAAATTATTGAGAGTTAAAAAAAGACCAATTACGGGGGCTGTAATAAAGCCAAAAATAGGATGGTCCGCCTTGGAGCACTCTCAAATTGGCTATGAGACATGGATGGGAGGATTTGATCTCATAAAAGATGATGAGAATCTAACATCCACAAAATTCAACAAATTTGAAGATAGGGTTAAAATTGCATCTAAAATGCGAGATAGAGCTGAAAAAGAGACAGGAGAGAGAAAATCTGCACTTTTCAATATCACAGCTGAGACAAGGCTAATGGAAAAACGTGCAAAATTACTTCATGAATTGGGGTGGGAATTTGCAATGATTGATGTAATTACCGTTGGAATTTCTGCTCTCCAAACTATGAGGGAAACATGTCATGATTTTGGTTTAGCAATACATGCACACAGAGCAATGCACGCAGTATTTGATAGGAACCCAAAACATGGCATATCTATGATGGTTCTTGCAAAAATTATGAGAATGATCGGCGTTGATCAAATTCACATAGGAACTATTGTTGGAAAAATGAGTGGCAGTAAAACGGATGTGACTAGTATTAAGAATCAAATAACTGAAAAAAGAATCAAAGGAAACTTACAGAATTTTTTACTTGATCAAAACTGGAATTTCATAAAACCTGTTTTACCAATTGCCTCTGGAGGTCTTCATCCAGGATTAATTCCCAGTGTAATTGGAACGCTGGGTACCGATATTGGTATTTTAGTTAGTGGTGGTGTTCATGGACATCCAGATGGAACAAGATCAGGGGCTATTGCTTGTATGCAATCAATTGAAGCTACCATGCAAAACATACCGGTCAAAGAATATGCAAAATCTCATGGCGAATTACATCTTGCCCTAGAAAAATGGTCTAATATCAAATCTAACGGATAATCACTTGTACTACCTATCTATGACAAATGTTCTTTCAACGACAGGAATTTCTTCAATTTTATGAATTAACATATCCGTCTTTGACCCTATGCCCATTAGAGATTGATTCATTAAAATATTTTTGATTCGTTGTAATCTGTATTGTTTTTCAGCATAAACTGTAAAGAGTATTTCTCCTTTTTTTACAAAATCTCCGTTTTTTTTGTTAAACACAACTCCTGCACCTTTATCCTTGGGGGCGCCAGCAGCACGTCCAATCTCCACAATAATTCTATTTTCCATCCAAAGTACTTGTCCTGTTTTTTCAGATCGTATATGCAATGTATATTTGCCAATTTTGATGTCTTCGGGTTTTATGGATGAATTGCCTCCCTGAGATTGTATTATTTCACGCATCTTTGCTTCCGCTTTTCCTGATTCAAGTGCATCTTTTGCAAGTAGATATCCATTTTTTCTACCAGTCATTTCAAAAATAGCTCCAGCTATATTGCATGCCTTATCTACAAGATCAGGCACACTTTTACGATTCATTAAAACTTCAAGTGCCTCTTTTGCCTCAAGTGCAGGTCCTATGGAATTACCAATTGGTTGTTCCCCAAATGTGACAACACAGTGTGCATGCATATCTAATCTATTTCCAAGTTCAATTATGTCTCTAGCCAAGAGATCCGCTTCACCTGTCGTTTTCATTTTTGCTCCTCTCCCACATGGAATATCTACTACTAGATGTGTTGCACCAACTGCCTTTTTTTTGCTCATTATGGAAGGTAAAAGAAGAGGATCAATGTGAAGAGAAAATTCAGTTTGGACAAAAATATCGTCTGCAGGTGCCAATTCAAGTGACCCGCCCCATGCAATACATCCGTTACATTTTTTCACCACTTTTTCTAGTTTTTTGATTGTAAGATTTACTGGCATTAGGACCTCTGCACGGTCTGCAGTTCCAGCAACCGAAGTAATTGCTCTAGATGAAGTTTTTGGAATAGTATATCCTAAAGATGCAACTATTGGAACTACTAGTAATGTAGTTTTGTCTCCGGGAACACCACCTATACTATGTTTGTCTACGATGATTTTCTTTTTAATTTTTAGCGTTTTCCCAGTACTTACCATGGCGCGCGAGAGACTAGTGGCTTCATCAAGATCTATTTTTTCAATATGTAATGAAGTTACAAATGCTGCAATTTCATTTTCATTTAGATTTCCATCTACTACGTCCTTTACTATTTCAGTAATTTCTGGATATAGTAATCTTTTACCTGCAAGTTTGTTTCTAATAAATTGTAAGGATGCGGGAAATGGTGCAATCTCTACATTTACCCACATGTCTTTTTTTAACAAAAGATCTTTTCTTACTTCTTCATTAATTCCAATGTAACCGCTTTTAACAGACATGGATGATATGTTGACTATGGCAGTCATTTTTTGTTTTCTGCCAATTGTGACACGTTCAGAAGCTGTGATGTTTAATTCATCAGCATCATTTTTATTTAGAAAAACAAATGGCTTTCCACCAGAATCAATGCCTAAAATTTTAACTCTTAATTGCATCAGTCAAAGTATTCTTTTACTCTTATCTTTTATTATTTTCCATCGAATAGCGAGGATGTCGTAAATTTGAATGCTGAAAGAGCAACATTTTCTAAATTTTATAAACACTCAAGGATTTAAGAAATCAAAAAATGTTAGAATCTAATCTTTAGATTCTTCATATTTTTCATCTTGTTCATAGTTTTCTTTTAAGTCCATCTGATGAGACTCTTCTTTCATTTCTTCTTGCTCAAATTTCTTTTTTTCATCTTCTATGAATGAATTAATATCCTCAGATTTTTTAGCCTTGCTCGGATCTGATTTCAGTTTTCCAAATAATTTTTTGAACATATCATAGATAACTTTGATCTAGTTATATACCAATGAGTAAATTCTCTGTGAGGAATTTCAGACATGTCTTTGTAAATCAAATTCTCGTGTTATTGGTTCAATAGATGGGACATCCTCAAAGTTCTTCGTTTTATCGAAAATGCCATGCATTCTTGATATTTGCTGTAAAAAATAGCAAAAGTATACATCAATATCTGTGAAATCCTCTTCCTTTTTTCAATAATATCTTGTTTTGAATATAAATTAAATTTTAAATCCATTTTGTTTATTAATTCCATTAGGTACAAAAAAATATGAAAGCATCAAATAAAAAAATGACTAGTGATAAATTAAAAAAAGCTCGAATTGAAAAGAAAACAGATGAGGAATTCCCACCTGTAAAAGGAATTCAGAAACAAGCAAAACTTGCTAGAACAACCAACAAGAGAAAATCACACAAAGCTATTCAGTAACCCATGATGATATTTTTGTAAATATTCAGTCTCATAAGATTATCTCTGAGATACATTCAAATCCCATTTGAGTTTGTTTTTGCGCAAATCAAAATTATTAATTAGTCTGAAATTACATCAATGCCAGAGAGAGGACGTAATTCAGTGTTTCTTCTTTGCCAAGATTTACATTCTTTTGATTTTGATTATAATATGTGGTAATTTTCCCCAATGAAAAATATCTCGTGTTGGAGACATTTAGAAAGAATGGTGTTTCAGTCAAAACCCCCGTCTGGTTTGTAGAAGACGCCGATTTAATCTGGGTAGTCACACGAAAATTAACTGGTAAAGTCAAGAGAATAAGAAACAATGACAAAGTAAGAATTGCATCTTCAAATTTCTCTGGAACACCAAAAGGAAAATGGTTTTCAGGTAATGCTCAATTAGTTCAAGGCGATTTTGCAAAAAATATAATTTCTCTTAGAAACAAAAAATATGGGATACTGGCAAAATTGATAGGAATTTTTAGTGCAACAAAAGGGGATTATGTTATATTTTCCATTAGACTTGATTTATAGTTGATGTGAATTTTAAAAAAATTGAATTCAGGTGTCAGGATTTAGCATAGTTACTCATTCCAGTTAGATCAATTAGGACTACAGGTTCACTTCCAACTACCCATGCGTCATGTCCAGAAGGAATAACTGACGCATCACCTGGACCAATTTCCTCTTGTTTTCCATCATTCATTTTTATCATCAATCGTCCTGAAATAACATACTGAGTGTGCGGCGCTTCACAGCTATCTGTTTTGACAATTGGTTTTACGCTGGTGGACCATCTCCAACCCGGTTGAAGTGTTGCGCGACCAAATGTAACTCCGGCCAAAGTCACAAGTTCTAGTTTACCTTTATCAAATTCTCTTTTTTCATCTGGCGAGTCAAGATTTTTTCGATAGATTTTATCCATGTAATTCAATACACATAGATGTTTAAGCGTTTTTCGAAAGTTTGATTAAATAGAAAAAATAAAACGTTTGTCTTACGAAAAACCATGGTGAGAAAAATTGAATTTGATGTGATCTTTCTAAAACCTTAAGTTCGTTATGAACCAATAAAGATAAAGATGAAAAAGTCCGCCAAGGGAGTTATTGCAATTATCGTTGGTGTTGTAGTATTTTATGGTATAATGATGATTTTATTTAATACCCCGTTTTGGGGATATTGAAAAATTTGAGAGATGTAGAAGAAAAGACCATTTAGATTTAGTTTTTATGATAGAAATTAAAAAAAAAATCGAATAAAATGAAAATTATTTTTACAATTTTAGTTGCAACGCTGTTTACAGTTTTGGTGATTCCCGCATACTCACAATCTACAACTACATCCAATGTTAAAAATAGTTCAACCGGAACTCAAATTTGCAGTGATGGATGGTATGTCTCAGGGTATTTTCTCCCATTGGAAACTGATTATACGTCCAAATTGATTCAAATCCCAATTGATGCAAAAATACACGATTTCAAGAGTGATTTTGTAGATGAAGTAAGGATTCAAGGATGGGGCAAAACTATTTCGGGGGATTATTTAGGATCATATGATGAAGAATTTCATCTCAGTAAAACTCCTTTGGATTCACTTGGAAATAATCTGATAGTTGGAAGCATAGCAGTAGATCCAGAGACAATAAAATTTGGAACAAAAATTACAATTCCAACATTACCATCACCATGGAATACAATGATTTTTAGTTCAAATGATACAGGTTCGTCAATTAAAGGAAAACACATCGTTGTATATACTGGAAATGGATTGGATGCCAAAAATGAAGCATTTCAAATTAGCAGCGACAATAATTCTATTTGTATAGTCAGTGAATCAATGCCAGCGATTCAATTATTCAAAGTGGATCAGAAGATTCCAGACTGGATTAAAAATAATGCAAGGTGGTGGACAAATAATTCCATCGATGATCAGACATTTATGAATGGCATTCAGTTTTTAATCAAAGAAAATATTATTCATGTCGAACACAATGTAGAAAAATCAGAGGGGCAACAACTAACCATTCCGAATTGGATTAAAATTACCGTCGGTTTTTGGGCAAATGAACAAACGGGGGATACAGAATTTATTCAAGCTTTACAATGGTTAATCACCAATAATATTTTACATGTCCCACAAAAACAGGAACTTGCATCTCCATCAAAAATAGAGATGGCGGGATGGTGGTCATCCCAATATGGTACCAATAATGCATTTGGTCAAAATCAAACAAATACAGATTATTGGATAAGTGTTGCACATGAGATGTCAAAACAGTTTCCGGGATCAAAACCTGGTGGAATATTGGTGATTGGATACATACAAGGAGCCAATTCTGCAACTAAAACTGCCCTCCCATTCCCAAAACCATTTGGCATATATCCAAATGTGAATTTTAGTTCAGCAGATACCATAGAGCCGCTTTTAACTGCTTATGATAATGCAGGTCTCAAAGTATACTTGCAAGTTGAATCAGCGGATGCAGATATCCCAATGCTGATGGATTTGATAATGACACGATACAAACATCATCCATCTGTAATGGGTTTCGGAGTAGACGTAGAATGGTACCATCAGTCAAAATATCCAGGGCATGGGAAACCACTTACAGATGACGAAGTAAACAATTGGGCTGAAAAAGTAAAAACATACAACGCAAATTATAGTCTAACTTTAACGCATTGGGATGCAACATATCTCTCAAATGCAAGACCCGTCAATGTGTTGTTCTTAACAGATAGCGAACATATTGGTTCGCTATCAGCAGCAGTAGGCAATTACACAGCATGGGTAGATCATTTTGCACCTGCTCAAGTAGGTTTCTACTTAGGCTACCCGTCAGATATGGCATGGTGGAGTAAATTAGCAGACCCAGCATCGTCAATTATTAATCCTGTTATTGCCGCAAGACCAAATGCAAACATTGGTGGAGTATATTGGGTACACTTTAGTGCAACAAAGGTATTTCCAATCAAATAAACAATTGTGAATTCAACGTCAAGGTCCATCTAATTTGTACGTACTAGCTCACTAAATAATTTTGTAGTAAATATAGCAAGACATATTGGAACAACAAACCACATAACAACAAAATACAAATCCCAATACAATAGACACTAACGTATAAAAATAATCAGCTTTCAAATGAAATAAAAAGTAGGGGAATTAGTGGGATTTATTTTAGTCTTCGATATATTTCCTTGAATTCAGCTGCAAGCGTGTAGGACATATTTAAAAAATGTGTCAATTGGTTCATTGTTGTTTTTTCTCGTGAAAGCTGTCGAAGAATATTTATTGCTTTTTGGGGCGAGTTGTTCATCAAAATCATTTGTCCAGTCCATGTCCTGAATGCCTCATCCACTTCCAAACAGAAATTCAGTACGAATTGTTCGGGGTTAGGAATAGGATCACTGTATTGTCGAGTTCTCAGAAGAACTGTAGATAACTCGCGAAATTCATTTAGTCTGTCTATTAGCAACATGTTCAATGCCTGTTGCATTTTTTCATCTTCCAGCCCTTGTTTTTTAAGACCATACAAACTAGTGGTACTCATATACTGCTATCCTCGATAAGGAAGATAAAACAATCTAGGAAAATAATGAAAATATATCAAAGTTTTTTAAAAAAATTAAACAAACGTTAAGAAAATTAAAACCAAGTTAATTCGGTTATTCAACGAGGTGTCAGTAGATTTTGTGTGATGACATTCACATTAGTCATTCCAAAATCAAATCAATCACACGTAAGATGGTCATCATCGTTTAAAATAAATTTTTTCTAATTAATTAAAAATGTGGATTTTGAATTAAAAAAAATTATTTAATTGGAATATTTAGTCCATTAGTTCAGAGAATCTATTTTCAACATAATCCCAATTTACAACATTCCACCATGCATCAATAAAATCTAATTTTTTGTTTTGATATTTTAAATAGTAAGCATGTTCCCACAAATCTAATCCCAGAAGAGGTATCTTTCTTCTTGTCCATGGACTGTCTTGATTAGTGGTAGTAATTAGTTCTATTTTGTTAAAAGTTTGATTGAATACAAGCCAGCACCAACCACTTCCTTGAATAGACATGGCTTTATTTGAAAATTCTTTTTTAAAGTTTTCAAAGTTATCAAAATACACATCAATTGAATCCTCCAACTTGCCACTAGGACCTGCTTCATTTTTTGGAGTAAGAGATTCCCAAAATAATTTATGGTTTTCAAATCCTCCACCAAAAAAATTAACTGTGTTTCGTATAGATTCGGGCAGAGTATTTAGATCAGATAAAATTGACGTGATGTATTGTGGATGAAATTCGCCAGAAATTTCTCCCAATGTTTTGTTTAATCCATCGACATACGCCTGATGATGTTTCTTGTGGTGAATTTCCATTGTTTGTTTATCAATATAGGGTTCAAGAGCATCATAGGCATATGGTAATCGTGGTAATTCATATTTGACCATACTCTAATCATGTATGTCCACATATATTTTTCAAGTGGAAAAGAGGATAACCTACAGCACGAAATAACTGCATGGTAAATCTAGGAGTAATTGATCTAGAAATATTGTATTTAGAAATTAGAGGAAACGAGAGTTTTAATGAAAAAGACATTGAAAATTCAGGATTGAAGAAATTAGGAGTGGGCAGAACATTAGATTCGTTAGCATCACTAAAGGAGAGAAATCTAATTGATTTGAACAGAGGCGGTTTATTTTCTGTAACTAATTTAGCAAAACACATCTTATGGACTGAAGAGATTCCAATATGGTTAAAAATTTTGAGATTGTTGCAAATTAAATCTTGTAATAGTGGCGAGATTTCAAAGTATTTAAAAAAATCAGAAATTGATTTGATCGATGAAATTGAAAAATTAAGAAGTCAATGGGTTCTAATGTTGCCAATAAAACAAGTGAACAGGATAATCAAAACCTATAAGATTCTTCCAGAAGGAATTGAGAAAATTAAGAGGGTAGACGGAGAGACATATGAAATTAGCAATTTAGAAAAAATAAATGATTCAAAAATTGAAATCTTAGAGTTGCTTAACCAAATTATTAAGGAAATCAGTCAGGAACATGATGACGGTAAGAAAAATTATGGCTTAATTTTAAAACTTAATCAGATTAAAGAAAAACTATAACTGTTTTGATTTTATTTTGTCATGAATTTGTGCAAGAATTAATTCAGCCTTGTCTTTGTTTTCATAAGTATCAGCGGTTTCATCCATAATTGTATCTATTTCATAGCTTTTATCAACTAGAATATTTGCAACATGATCATCCAACGTATCTTTTCCAATTAGATAGTAAGCAAAAACAGTATTCTTTTGACCGATTCTGTGCAATCTATCTTCAGCTTGTCGGTGAATCGCGGGACTCCAGTCCAATTCTGCAAAAATTACATATTTGGCCCTAGTTAGATTAATTCCAACATTGCCTGCTCTCAGCCCAGCAATCATCAATTTTGATTCACCTTTTTGAAATTTGTCGATTTGATCTTGACGAAAAACATCGGATTGACCTCCAATAATAGAAACTGGGAAAAATTCCTGAAGACGCTCATGGAGTAATTTATGAATCACTTTATGATGACAGAAAACTACTACACTTTCTTCAATTTCCATAATATTTTTGACAAAATTAATTACATGTGGTAATTTTGCAATACAAGCAATTTGCCTTTCACTTTGAATTGCTCTTTGATAAGAAGCAGATTTATCAAAAGCCGTTTCAGCATCTTTTTGTTCCCCTTCCAATTTGGTCCATATTTTTCCTAGTTCTTCAAAGTAATAATCAGTATCAGAATCAATTATTTCTTTGTAACGAACTTTATCTTTGAGCTCTTTTAGAACGTCTGATTTTTTTCGTCTCAGCATAACGTGTTTTTGTAATTCATTTCTAAGAGAAGCTCTTTTATTTTCCAATACAATTGCTTTGCCTTTATCATTTACATAGCAAAAATATTCACAGAATTCTTTAAAACTACCAAGCAGTCCAGGTCTTAAAATATCTACAATAGGCCAAATTTCAGATCCCCGATTAAAAATAGGAGTCCCGGAGAGACCTATTCGATAAGAAAGAGAGGGTAGTGCAGCCAATTTTTTAACAGCTTTGTATTTTTGGTTTGTCTTTGAGCTTAGATTATGAACTTCTTC
>JAEMQG010000025.1 GCA_022758935.1 Candidatus Nitrosopumilus sp.
CATGATGATGATTTGGATAATATTATTAATGATCTTGATCAGTGTCCACTAAAACCAGAAGACTATGATGGTGACCGAGATACTGACGGTTGCCCTGACTATTAGAACAATTAATGAATGGAGGTATTTTCTAAATGGGTAAAACCATTGCTTTGATATGGTAAATATATCGAGAAATCAAAATAAATAATATGCTCCCAAAATTTTCAAGCAGAGTCTTCTTAGCTCCCATGGCTGGAGTAAGTGATCCTGCTCTTAGATTACAATGTAAAAAAATGGGAGCAGGGTTAGTTGTAACTGAATTTACTAGTATTCACAGCATAATTGCAAAGGAACAACAATTAAAAGAAAACAAGAAAACCATTCAAGAATTTATAAAATATTCTGAAAAAGAAAGACCTCTTTCAGTTCAATTATTCGGTTCTGATCTTGTAGCATTAGAGAAAGCCGCAAAGATTGTAGAACCATTTTTTGATATAATTGATTACAATATGGGGTGTCCTGCACCACACATAACACAACAGATGGCAGGTGGAGCACTATTACAAGAAGTAAATCTAACTAGACAAATTTTTAGTACTTTGGTTAGTGCTGTAAAAAAACCAGTTACTCTAAAGATTCGTTCAGGAGTAACTGATGCAAGTCGCTATCTTTTCAAAGAAATTGCTCAAATTGCAGAAGATGAGGGAATACAAATGATTACACTCCATCCTAGGACTGTGAGTCAAGGATATTCCGGCAATGCTGATTGGAAACTAATTAAAGAACTAAAAGAAATTTCTGATATTCCTATAGTTGGAAATGGTGATATTAAATCCCCCGAAGATGCTAAAGCAATGATTGATGAAACAGGTTGTGATTATGTTATGGTGGGAAGAGGTGCAATGGGAAATCCATTTTTGTTTGAACAAATTATTGATTATCTGAAAACTGGAACCTACAAACATTATTCATTAAAAGACAAATTGGATTCATTTTTTGAATATCTTCATCTTACTACGGAGTATGACATAAAATTCTCAAACATTAAATCTCAAGCAATGCGATTTACTAAAGGAATGATAGGTGGTACAAAACTAAGACCAAAAATATCTTCATCAAAACACATTACAGAACTTGAAAAAATTATGAATAATGCATATACCCTCTCATACTAAAGAATCCAGAATATTCTTTAAAATGTACAAACATAATATAATTTTTATAAAATTTATACAATTATGTATTTTTAACCTTTTTTAGTATCTAATATTTAAATAAAGTTGATTATTCTTATATATTTTAAGATGATACGGCAACTATGAAAACAGGGGTTGAATAATAAATTGGCAACAGCATATGTTCTCATAAACTGTGATCTGGGTTCTGAGGAATCAGTAATCTCAGAGTTGAAATCCATAGATGGAGTAGCAGAAGTACATGGTATATTTGGTGCGTATGATATCTTGGCAAAAGTAGAATCAAAACAAGTCGAAGCATTACGTGAAACCATTACTTGGAAGATTAGAAAAATTCCAAAAATCAGATCAACATTAACTTTAATGGGAATAGAAGGACAACAGTAGAGGAGTAAACTGATTGACAAAAGCATATGTTCTCATAAACTGTGATCTGGGCTCAGAACAATTTGTAATTTCATCACTAAAAGCAGTTGACAGTGTTACAGAAGTACATGGTACACTTGGGCTTTATGATGTTATTGTAAAAATAGAATCTGATTCTGAAGAAAAAATTCGTAAAACAATTACAGATATTATTCGAAAGATGCCTAGAATCCACTCAACAGTAACTCTTACACGTTCAGAGGGTAAAGAATTATTCCAAGCCTCAGAAAAACTCATTGGAGCAATGCTTGGTAAAAATAAAGCTCAAGCATTCGTTGTTATCCATACCGATAAAGGTGAAGAATACAATGTCTTAAAAAATCTGAGTCATATTTCAGAAGTAAAAGAAGCTGATGTAGTATTTGGACACTATGATGTCATTTGTAAAATTGAAACATCAGAATATAAAATATTGGAAAAAATAATTACCCGGGCTATTAGAAAACTACCACACGTTAGAACCACTATGACCTTAAATGTTATTCCAGAGCAAGAATCTTGACTTTCTGAAATTTCTATAATGTTGGCATAACAAATTTCCCAAAATTCAATATGTGCTATTTTTTTGTTTTTATTAAATATAATTACAAATTACTACGATAATCACAAAATGACATTAATATTTCTACGCTCTCTCCAAAATTGTTATAGATAACATACTTCTCTTTTTTAACTATAAAAGACACTTACTATTTGTATTGCCACATTAGTAAATACATGCACTGACTTGCCTAATTTTACTCACGTAAATTACTGCAAATGTGTTTTTCTCTTATTTTTTTAAATTAATGCAAATTAAGCATAGTTCATCTAAGCATTTTTAAAAAACCCCACTTTTTGCTTTTATACTTAGATTGTAATGTGTTATTATCCCTTCAACAAACATGTCCCCCAAAGGGATACCTCACTGGGAGGAATAATTACTATCCTCTCAGCTGATTAAATTACTTGAATTTTTTACTTTTCCAATAATTTTAATTTCTTGATGCTTTACGTTCTTTACGAATTGTGATTACATCTTTAACTATGATTGGCAGAGACACTCCAAATAAAATAATTACAAATTTTTTTGGGATCTCAGACACTGCTTCTTCAGCAGTTTTTACTGAATCCTCAGATGTGACACTTATTTGAAAGATTATGGTTGGGATAAACCAAACACAGTTCTACAATGAGCCAATAGAGTCCTTTCAACGATTCTTCCTTTTTTGACCACTTTAAAATTATTGTTCCCTAATACTGATATTATTGTATTTTTGATTAAAAGAAAATAATTAGAGGGCTTCTGAGCCTCTCTTTTTTGATGCAATATTTCGAACATCATCGACAGTAGATACAGTAATTATTCCATCTCCTGCTTTTCCTGAATATGCTGCATCTGAAATAGCATTGATTACTGTTTCCACTTTTGAATCATCGACAATTGTGCTAACAGTTGCAACTTTGTTAAATTCTGCGAGAAAAGTACCTGTTCCTCGTCCAGCTCTGATGGTTTGTCTTTGACCAGAACCCCTTCCACTTCCCTCAAGTATGGTGAATCCTCCTACCAATTCCTTGATAGCATCAGAAACTGCACCTGATTTATCATGTTGAATAGTTGCTTCGATTCGTTTCATTCGCATTTCTAACCCCCTATTATTTAAAAAAGATTATATGTTTTTATTCAAATTTTATGATATGATAAGATCAGTTGGTTATGTCATTATCATCTGACCTTTTTATTGCACAAAAAAAAGTAATTTTATGAAAAGTGATGAAAAAAGATCTCATAGACTTAATTATCTTTTAAAGTATTATTTGACTAATCCTAAAGAATATGATCTATATCAAAGAGCAAAACAGTTGGGCGTTTCTGATTCAACTGCAAAAGACTACATTCGAACTGTGATAATTCAAGCTAAAAAAATTTATTCAAGATAAAATCTATGATTTAGCAGGAATTTTGATAAAAATTATTCAAACAACATGTGCATTTTTTTGGATAAAATTTGAGCCTATGTGTGATTTCCATTATTTTTTATCCTTTTTAAACCAGATAACTTCATAAATAATCTAAGATGAGCATAAAATACACATGACAGATCCTCTCATTAATGACGTCAAAGATCTACTGGATAAAGAAAAGGGTGATCAACTCATACTCAAACAAATTTTCAGAGCTTGTCAAAATAATGAAGTAATTAGTAATTACGAAAGAAACTATGTTAGAAAATTAGCAGAAAAATATCTTGGAAGAGCATCACAGATTGAAGAAAAACAACAAATAAAATCAGTAGTTCCCGATGTGATTCTTTCAAAACCGTCATCAATACAAAAAACTGAATCTTTTCAAACAACTACTCAAATTCCAAAGATAGACTCTAAAAATACAAAATTACTGATAGGCATTGGTGGTGTGATAATGGCAATATTTATTATAGTTGGCTTATCTCTTGCCGGAACCTTAAATGTTGGATATGATAACACACTAAAAAATCTCGTAGAATCAACAAATCTTTCAATTCAAACTGATTTATCAACATATCAGAAAGGTGATATTATTTCAATTAATGGAAGATCCATTAGTTTGGAAAAAATAAATCTCTCAATAGAAAATCAGCAGGGACTATTAGTTTGGTCTGAGCAAATAAATGTAAAAAATGATGGAACATTTTCTACATTGGTAATAGCTGGAGGATCTGGATGGGACACGTCTGGCACATTTATAATAACTGCAGAAAGTGATTCAGAAACAGAATCAAGTACATTTTATTTTACGGGATAATTTTTTCAAATTCATTCCAATGCGAATCTACAATTTCTCTTAATCTTTCAATACTGACCTCTTCCATATACTCACGATAAACAACGAATTTGTTTTTCCTGGCTGAATTATCATTATAGATATCACTCGCATTTTTTGGAATTACTCCTGTCTTCCACTGCTTCATTTCAAAAAGCCAGAGTGTTGCATCGGGATTTGAAAAATCTATGTCGTCACAACCAACAATATACAGATAACATTTTGTAGACTGACTTAATTTTTCATGTAATTTTTCATATGCAATCATTTGTCCTTTAGCGATATTGATCTTATCGTTGTGAAATCCCTTGAATTCTAAGATAATAAAACCTCCATTATGCTCAATTAACCAATCGATATCTGTTCCTCCTGAAGCCATCATGCCATGAACTATCAAATCCCCCAATGCCTCTCTACCGCGAGTAAATTCATCCTCATCAAAAATTTGATATTTTGCTTTAGGACTCTTTCTAATAATCTGCTGTGAATTCATATCTATTTGACGAATTTTTTCTTTATCATATAATGTATCAATCAAGTCTATAGTTTCATTTGTCACAACATTGAACTCATTTACTAAATGATAAGATAGTTTGTAAAATTAAGTAAAGCTATGATATTTTTTAGAATCTAACGAGAAAGATATTCTCCACTTACACCTTTGTACAAAATAAAATACTCTTCTGAATTCTTACGTTCCTTTTTTGCATTTAATGCATCCTGATACATTTCAAAATGTTCAATTAAATACAATTGATTATCTGAATCTCCAAAGTAATCTACTCCAACTAAATCAAATCCATTTTCAGGAGTTAATCTGATCTTTTCTCTTTCAAATTTATCTTCGGTCAATTAAGCTTAATTTTTTATGAATAATTTGAATACAAGAATTACTTTTTACTGATCATATATCATTAAATTTTTTTCTTCTAACAATGAATGCAAATTATGAACAGATCGATACACGTCAGATTCTTTTTTTGCACCAGTACAAACTAGCTTTCCAGAAGCAAATAATAATATCACCGTTTTTGGATCTAACATCCTATGAATTAATCCTGGGAATTGTTCCGGCTCATACATACTCCTTGGTAAAGTTCTAGCAGCTTTTTCTAAGTGGATTTTTCCACCCAAATTAATTGCTGCAACAATATTTTGAACTGTAATTACTGCATCGTTTTTTATTTTGATTTTGCCTTTTCGAAGTTTTTGAACAACAGTATTTACTGCTTTTATTGCCATGTCTTCTGATTTTGCACCAGTACATACCATCTTTCCTGTTCTAAAAATCAGCGTTGCAGTTCTTGGATTTTGTAATCTAAAGACAAGTCCTGGAAATTGTTCTGGGTGATATTCTGTATCTGGAAATTTTTTAGTAATTTCATTAAGATCAATTTTTTGGTCTACCGATGCAGAAGCTACAACATTCTCGACACTGACAATAGGCTTTGTTTGAGGCATGACGACGGTCTTTAAATAGGTCCTTTATATATACTAGGCATATTTTTTAAAAATTTGTAATTCTCTTAATGATGTCCAACCCATTGAAAACGATATTCGTCATCTATGATGTCAGTTACAATATCTTTGCTTCTCTTTTTTGATAAACTGACATCAAAAAATCTGAATTGACCTTTCCATGGAATTGGAACTCTCAACGGTTTTGTATTTTTTAGCATGAATCCAAAAGTTTTACCTTGAAAATTTTTTGAAGATAAATGAAATCTTTGATCTTCTTTTACCTTTTTTGATGAGCTGTATTTTTTTACATCGTATAATTCAGCTTTTCCGATAATTACACCCGTAACCATTTTTTTTGTAATTTTCAATCTCTTACAATCTGCTATTCTCATCTTGATTGGAGCGTGAATTAAAAATTCACCCCGAAAATCTGTATTCCAATTTCTTATTTCTATTGTTTTTTCACCAGATATTATCAAATCTGCAAAAGGCTGTGAAATTGATAAGCACTTCAAGATAATTTACATGATATCTTCAAGTCTTTTTAAAAACTACTATTTAGGATCATCATGTGCTGCATCTATTTGGTTCCATCTTCAAATCTGGTACTTGTTCTTCAATAACTGGAATTGTTCCATGTTTACTTTGATTATTCTAGAATAATTCATAGTGGGTAATCATACTTACAACTTTATTTACAAATTCATCTAATCCGAATCTAACTAACATGTTAGCATTTTCTGATGACTCATTCCCATCATAGTCGACTAAAATTATTTTTTGCTCCTTTTATAGCCTTGACATAACTGCCTGTTCTGGTTGCATATTGATACATCTGGTATTTACAGATCCATTGTTATGTCATTCCATGTAATTTGCTGAAGATCTTAAATCTAGAATTAATAATGGAACTTTGTTCTGAATATTTTCATATGTTTCTTCAGCAGTTATCTCAATATTGACTATGTTTTTCTTTAATTGTTACCAAATTTAGAAGTTTTCAGTCTTGCATCCTTATTATATAAAAATTCTAACCTTCTAACACTCTGATTACTTTACTTGGAATGTCGTTTAACCTACTTACTGCCAAAGTCTTCTCATAGCCCAAATGTCTTAAATTATTTGCAATGGTGGTAGCTCTAATTGTGTTTGTTCCCATCCCTAAGGCTATCATCTTTATTCCAAGACCTTTCAATGATTTGATCATTATGCGAACTGCGTCGGAATCTGATGGTTCTCCATCAGTTAATGTCAAAAAAATGTCCGGTCTTTTTGATTGTAATATGGGGAACATTTTGTCATATACCTCTGCTAATGGAGTAGAGCCATTTGCAACAATCTGTGCTAATCTTTTTGCTGAAATATTGTTCCATTTCATATTATCTGATTTTATTAACCAACATACAACATTTCTATTATGTGTATTAAATGCATAAACTGCAAATTTTACTTTCAGATATGCTAGTACTTCACAAAGAGCAAGTGTAGCTTTTTTGTATTCTAATGCATCTGATGCAATACTTGAAGAATGATCTAATAATATGACTATTTTTGTGTTAATTGATTTTTTAACATCTGTAAAAAATGGCTCATTTCCTTCAATATAGTTTTCTTCATCAAATTCACTGCCACTGGTAAAATGTTGTTCTTTCCATCCTGATTTCAATTCTTTAAATTTTATTTTCATGTTATTTATCAAATTCATATCATAAATTGCTGTCTCATCAATGTTAGTGACAGTTGGAATTTGAACTCCCACTGATTTGGGAGTTAGTCCCTTATTGATATTTTTTTTATTTTCATCTAGTAATACATTGTATTCATCATACATGTTATTTCCGTTTAGTGCATCTTTTGGATCAATTTTTCCAAAATCTCCTTCTTTATTTTTTGAAATTATTGTAAGAACCTTTAGTAATTCTTCCTCTGTCATAATCATTCCTTCTTTCATAAATGGTAAAGAAACAGGAATTGTGAGCAACGAATCTATGTCCAAAATTTTAATGATTTCATTTACATTTTTTTCCAACCATTCTGTATCATATTTCCCCCCAATTGCTTCATCAACAATTTTTTTGGCAAATATTGATGCTTTCTTTATTCTTTCAAAATGACTAGACTGTATTTCACCTTTGATTGCTCCAAACATAAAATATTGATAAAATGCCTCCACAATTCGTGCTTTTCCATAAATTGTATGTATCTGTGGTCTTGCTACAAGCATGTATGCATAATTGAAGATGATCTCTTCATCCATTCCTCTCCAAATATTTCTGCCTAACTGTTCGACTCTATGAGTTTCCATAGTATTTAAAATAAATCCAAACGCATGATCATTGCTTAAAATTTTTTTACAAAATTTTATTCTCATTGCTTCATACCATAATGAAATTCTAAATTGTCTGTATCTTTGAAAATCGTCTCCGATTCTTTTTTCAATTGATGTTAAAATTACTTTATTTTCTTTTAATCTGGTTTTCGTCTCCGTTTTATCTGAGAATTCAATTATGATATTCTCTCTTTCTGACCATCTTCTGACTAAAAATGTGGCAATTTCCACTAATGATTCGTTTCGTAATTGTAAAGATTGCATCTAATTTCCATACATTGAGGTAATTATGTCACTGACCTTTTGATATTCTATATTTCCCCATTGGGTATACACATTACCAAAAACAATACTTGCTGATTCTTTTGGAGACATTCCACAATCTAATAGCTTTCCAAACGCAATTGTCTCCCTTAAACTTGGAGAATAGAATAACTCCTCAACAGCGGCGGCTTGTCTTAATATGTTTGCAAGTTTAATTGCCTGGACAATTTCTGAATTGTGATTTCCAGAAACATGTTTTTTAATAATTTCTAATTCAATATTTTCTGGTGGATACTCTAAACGAATTCTAACAGGAAATCTGCTAAGTAACTGTGGTGGTAATTCTTTAGTTCCTGTATGTGTAAGAGGATTAATTGTTCCAATCACAAACCAATCCTCTTTAGCTTTTACAACCTCACCGCTAGATTCTTTTAGAATGATCTGTCGTCTATCATCTAACGCTTCATCTAATCGAAGTAGAACATCAGGTTCAGAGGAATTTATTTCATCTAAATACAAAATACTGCCTTCTTTCATTGATTTAATCAGAAGACCCTCATCAAAACTTACTGTTCCATTTGTTAAGGTTTTTGTCCCAATCAGATGACTCTCTCGTGTCCTGAGACTAAAATTTATAGATTCTAGTTTTTTATCTAAACTTTTTGCAAAATCCCTAACTAGAGATGTTTTTCCCGTTCCCTTGGTGCCAATAATCAAAACAAAGAGATCTGCTTGATATGCTTTATTTAGAATTTTAATAGAATTATTCCAATCTAGATATGATGCTTCTTGTAACATTTGATATATTTTAAGATAGAATTACAAATAAAGCTTAGTTTTGATATTGAGCTAGTTTGGCATTAGATTCATCTAGAATGTGATGCAATTTTTTACTCCAATCATTAAATCCCTCAGGGGAATCTGGATAATTGTAATAATGCTCTGTTAAGAGTCTATTTTGTTGCGTGGTAAATCGTAAACCATCGGCGAGTTTTTTGTTTAGGGCTCCTCTGATCAGCATCCCTAATTTTGTAACACTAGAAAAATCTGGATGCTCTCCTTTTGAAATCGACTCAACGTCAAGATTTCCCAAAAAGTGTTTCATTCCATAACTAATTTGTTCATTAGTAAGTGTTTGAATTAATCGCCTAAAAATTTCCAACCCTGCTGTCTTGTACCCATATTCATTTATGAATTCTTTATTGTATTTCCATAATCCCTTCTCAGTCACATCGCCTGACTGAATTGATTCTACTACGCATTTTCCAACAATGGTCCCTGCAACTAGTGCCGGACCTATACCTCCTGCATCCAGAGGTTTTGGCATCCATGCAGAATCACCCACTATTACAAATCCGTTTGCCACCATACAATCATTTTGTCTTCTCACTGAAACCTGGAAATTACCTGTTGCATTATTCTTATCCTGTGGATCTTCTGAAAGTTTTGGATTTTTTATTGCACGATTTCTTTCAAGATATTGATTAATCAACATGGATACATTATCATTTTTCCCCAATCTTTGATTTCGTTTTTCAAGAAGTGTTTTTTCAACACCGAGTCCGATATTCACTTTATTTTTCCCCTTTGGAAATACCCATCCGTATCCTCCTGGAGCGATATCCTGATCAAGATGAATTATACAATAATCTGGATCAAATTCGGTTGGATCTTCTTCACCTTGATCAAAATACATGATGTGTCTCCCTGTTGATTCTATATCTTTACGGTCGATTTTTCTTTCCATCTTTGTTGTATTGGAAATTTGATTTCGTAGCATAGATGTCATTCCAGTTGCATCAATTACAACTTTAGCAGTCTTTTTGTATGGTGTTTTTGTTTTGTAGTCGATTCCCTGAACTCCTACTACTTGATTCCCATCATACATTATTACCGTAATGTTAATTTCAAAATCAAAATCTACACCCATTGCCAACGTCCTTTCGTTTTGACGTTGTGGAAGAACTTGTCTATTGAGCATGTATCCTGCCCCATCAAATGGAATTGAAGTCTCTCTATCTGGAGAAAATGCCATCACTCCTTTGACTTTATGTTCAATCTCCGGCTCACCCCAACTAACTTTAATTCTGTTTGTCATGAAATCTACAGCTTCTTTACTGACTGCATCACCACAAATCCAACCCGCAACGCTTTTCATTCCAGGTAAATTTGATGGATTTCTGTCAATTACTAGTATCCTTAATCCTTGATTGGAATAATGTGAAATTGATTGAGCTGCAATAGTTCCTGCTAATCCTCCACCGGCTATTATTACATCATAGTCTGCCACAAAAGAAAGCGCCGTCTATCTGTATTTAAAATAATACCATCGTAACACGTGAAGAAAAAAATACTCTCAATTTTAGATTCAAAAATGGGGTCGGTTCGTCGCGGCGTCTTCAAAGCTTTCGCTCAGACTGGAGCGGCTATTATCTCCTCATTCCCAAATTGATTTACTCTGTCATTCCTATTTAATCTAGTTGACAAATTGGAATATTTTACTGAAAATTTTGACTGTGTCTTTTTTATTATAAATTGGAGTATGGATTTTCAGCTTTATTGCATCTTTTTCTTTAAACATTAGGTTGCCTTTGATTAATTCTTGTTTATCTAGTCTGATGTGGAATGTAGAGTCTACTGTTCTTTCTTCTATCTCTTGAATCATCTCGTTAATCTGATCTTTAGATAATAATTGTATTAACTTCCCAACAAATTTTTGTGCCTGTGTTTTTTCAATTTTGACATTTAGTAATGTTATGGGATTTTCAAAATGACCTGTAGTGTGCTCAACTGTAAATCCTTCTTGTTTTATCTCAAACATTTCTTCAAAAGATTCAAAGAATTTTGAAATATCTTCCGTAGCGTGGACAATTACATCAATTGTAACTTCTAATTTAGCATCCATTATCTATTAGTGTAATTATTGTTTAGGCTTCAAGCAATGCTATTTCTTTTTCTGCGGTTCTGATAAGTTTAACTTTCTCAAGACCAACATGTCTTACTCTGATAACTTTCTTAAATGCTGCCATGATATCTGAATTAATTTTGCTGTAACATGTAGCCTGAACAAACTGATCAATTGTCATTTGAGGCACTGTATTGTTGATTACATCTTTTGCAATCAATCGCAAAGCATGCTTTCTAGATGTGTTTAGTTGTCTATGTGTAAGTGCAATTATTTTCATTCTAAAAATATACCCGTCTTTAGTTTTGATATCTATTATGAAATTGATTTTAGAAGAACCACGTCTAACTAAACTACGCAAAAATTCTTTTGAATATTCATATCTTTTAAAAATTGTAGTAGCCTTATCTCCCTCTACTTTATTAATTTGGAAGTAAATTTTGTATTGATGTTGTGATGGATCTCCTTTTAAAATATCGTATAGTGTAACTTCTAACACTCTACCTTTTGCATTTTCATCATCTGTAATTGGAACATATGCTATTGGTACATTGTTAAATGAATCTGGAGCAGTAACCGTTACCCATCTCTTTTCTCGCCATTTGTCTTTTACTCTTCCCTTTCTACGTGCCAATTATTAACGACCTTTGAATCCAAAATATAAGGGTATGCGACTAGATTGTATTTTTGCCCATATATTTTTGCAAAACTTTTGGGATGATAATGTGACCATCCTTTGTTTGGAAATTCTCCATGATTGAAACTAAAATGCGCGATGTTGCAACTAACGTACTGTTTAATGTGTGAAGATATTGTGTTTCCTCGTTTGTCTTGTCTCTAAATCTTATTTTTAATCTTCTTGCTTGATAATCTAAACAATTTGAACAAGAAACAATTTCTCTATATGCATTTTGTCCCGCCATCCATGCCTCTATGTCATATGTTTTTGCAGAAACTTTTCCCATATCTCCTGATGATAGAAGCATTACTTTGTA
>JAEMQG010000131.1 GCA_022758935.1 Candidatus Nitrosopumilus sp.
AGCAGACGCAGATATGAATATGCTGATGGACTTGGTAATGAATCGATACAAACAGCACCCATCTGTAATTGGCTTTGGCGTGGATGTTGAATGGTACCATCAAAAACAATACCCTGACGGAAGACCATTGACAGACAATGAAGTGACCACCTGGGCAATGAAAGTATCTAATTACAATCCAAATTATAATTTAATGGTAAAGCATTGGGATGCATCATACCTTTCAAACGCCAGGCCTACCAACGTGTTGTTCTTGACAGATAGTGAACAGATAGGTTCACTATCGGCCGCAATAAGTGAATACACTGCGTGGGTTGATCATTTCGGAACCTCTCAGGTGGGCTTTCAAATAGGATACCCATCTGATATGTCATGGTGGAGTAAATTGACAGATCCTGCATCCTCCATGATTAATCCTGTAATTACGGCAAGACCAAACGCAAACATTGGTGCAGTATATTGGGTAGACTTTAGTGTACTCAAAGCATTTCCAGCTAATTAAACAACTGTAATTGTTTGTATGCACGTAGGTAAGAACGCAATAAAAACAAATTCTGTGGATAAATTATAATGGCAATAATATGAGTTGTTTTCACATACAACAAGTGTCAAAATAACTGATTTGTCTATAATGTCAATTCCTAATTATCTAATTCCAAACACAGTATGTTGTCTTGTGATGGTTTTTTGTATACATTACTGGGCACATAATTTTTTGCTATTTTGAGAACTCTTTCTCAAACATTGTTTGTTTTATAGATAACATACTGGTACTCATATTTCTAGAAAAAAATCCAACATATGGTAAGAAGAGATGCCAAAGATAGAGTTGAGAGTGTTTTAACTGATGAAGAAATAATGAATTACAGAATACGAAAAACAAGTATGGAAATTGAAATGAAAACACGTAAAGAAAATAAATCTAAACACTTTGAGATGGATCCATATTTTGATTCCATAAAGAATTGGCATCCTATCTAAGCTGAATATAAGTTAGAAAAAATACCTTCGAGATGCACTCGATTTGAAAACATTACTGCGTCTCTTTATTTTAAATTTAGATCAATGATTACGAGCAATTAGAAATGCGTTTTTAGATAAGAATATCGCTCTAAAGATTTTGGCCTAAAATAGACTGATTTAATTAAATCAAAATTTATCATATTTTATGCGCGGACTAATGATGGGTAGATTTCAGCCTTTTCATTTAGGACATTTAGATTTAGTTAAACAGATCCTAGTCGAGTGTGATGAAGTAATCATTGCAATTACAAGCGCCCAATTCAATTATTTGGAAAAAGATCCCTTCACAGCAGGAGAGAGAACTGAAATGATACATAACTCACTTGGAGAATCTGGTATTGACATGTCTAGATGTTTTATCATGCCAATAGAAAACCAATTTAATATTGCAACATGGGCATCTTATCTTAAAGCGACTTTACCTGAATTTGATAAAGTGTATAGTGGGAACGATTATGTTGCAATGTTATTGACCGACTCTGGAATCAAAGTGGTAACACCAAAATTTTTAACTCGATCTCTATACAACGCAACAAAAATTCGTTCAATGATAATATCTGGAGATAACTGGGAGAAATTTGTACCAAAAGCTGTGGCTGATTTTTTAAAGAAAATTAATGCTAACCACCGATTAAACATTGTATCAAAATCTGACACAAAGCCTACAGAATACTGATGACACCCGTACACGCATGTCCCATTTGTCCAAACTGTGGCTCAAAGAGATTCCACAGATTGCCGGGGAATGATGTTACTGTGAAATGTCGTTCTTGTAACAAGATAATTACCATCTAGTATTTCACTTGGATGAAAATTTACTACCATACTACATGTACTAATTCTTGGAGGTTTCTTCTAGGTTTGGGGAATTTATCTTGCTTGGGATATCCTATGCATAATACTGACGAAGGAATCAAGTCCGTATTAATTACCTTCATTACTTTTTGTTCATCAAACATACCAATCCATATTGAACTTAATCCCAAAGCCTGAGCTGCAAGCTGGGAATATGACGCAGCTAATGTAGCATCTTGTATAGCGAATTTTTTAAGTATCTCTTCTGAGAAATCTAGTTTTACCCTAGATGGATTTTTGCAATAAACCAGTACGACTGGCGCGTTTACATATGGTTGATTATTGCATGCCTCAACTAACTGCTGTTTTTTTTCAGAACTTTTTACATAAAAAATCTCAAAACCCTGAAAATTTCCTGCAGTAGGTGCGGTGTCAGCAGCAGCTATGATTTTATCTATTTTTACTGTCTCTACTATTTTATCTGTAAATTTTCTAGTTGAACGTCGTTTTGCCATCACTGTGAATAAATCTGTATTGATAAATTCAGTTGGAGATGATTTTAATATTTGATCGAGTAGTTGATTTCTAACATTAGCGTCTATGTTATTGGTCTCTTTTGGTTCATACCCTGATGGATAAATTTTCTCAGATCCATCTCTTGACTCCATATTTCAAATAGAAAAAATATCCTATTAAGTAATTCTCTGTATGTTTTGATGTATCTTTGATCTAAATTATCTATTTTGACTGATTCAATTACTTGAATCGAGAAATTCAAGAAAATAGAGAATGATGAATCAATGTAGACAGAAAGTGACAATGGGTTGAAGGTTCAATGATGGAAAGATGATTAATTCATTACCGACTTCAATGAATCATTACATAGTTAATATTTGCAAGATTTTTACTAATATCATGGCAAAAACATGGAAAGACAAAGACATCAGTTTAGAACCATTAAAAGATCAAACTATTGCAGTAATTGGATATGGAATTCAAGGTGACGCACAAGCAAACAACATGAAGGATTCTGGTCTTAAGGTAATTGTTGGTCTTAAAGAAGGTGGAAACAGTTGGGAAAAAGCCAAATCTGACGGTCACAAAGTAATGTCAGTATCTGATGCTTGCAAACAGGGTGATATTATTCACGTGTTAATCCCTGATATGATCCAGTCACAAGTTTACAAAGATGAAATTGGACCAAATCTTTCTGCAGGCAAAGCATTGTCATTTTCACACGCGGCTGCAATTCATTGGAAATGGATTGAAGCTCCAAACAATGTTGATATTATTATGGTTGCACCAAAAGGACCTGGCTCCAAAGTCAGAGAGACATATCTGGAAAACTTTGGAACTCCCGCAATTGTAGCTGTCCATCAAGACTATACAGGAAAAGCTTGGAATAGAACACTGGGAATTGCAAAAGCAATAGGTAGTGCAAGAGCTGGATTAATTCAAACAACATTTCAAGAAGAAGTAGAGACTGATTGGTTTGGAGAACAGGCAGATCTTTGTGGGGGTTCTGCATCTATGGTGAAAGCTGCATTTGAAACACTTGTCGAAGCTGGCTATCAACCAGAAATTGCATACTTTGAGGTTCTTCATGAATTAAAGCTGATTGTAGATATGATTCAAAGATATGGAATCAATGGAATGTGGAGACGTGTTAGTGAAACTGCAAGATATGGTGGTTTAACTCGGGGTCCAATGGTAATGACCAGTGAGACCAAAGACAACATGAAAAAAGTTCTCAAAATGATTCAAGATGGAACTTTTAACAAAGAATGGATAAGTGAATATCAGAAAAATGGTAAAGACGCATTTGATAAATACATGAAAGAAACTGATGCACACCAAATTGAAAAAGTTGGCAAGCAGATGCGTAAAATGATGTGGCCTGATTCAACTGAATAGTTTTCTTAAATCTTTCTTAATTTTGAAACACCATTTGTAATGTGATTAATTATATCATTTAGAGGTGTACCTGGACCAAATACTTCATCAATTCCCACTTTTTTGAGTTCTTTCCTATCTTCTTCAGGAATTACTCCACCGCCAACAACAAGGACATCTTTGATCCCTTTTCTGTTTAGTGCTTTTACGACTCTGGGAAACAATGTGCCGTGTGCACCATTAAGTAAACTCATTGCAATTGCATCTACATCCTCATCTTCAGCTATTTGGGCAATTCTATCTGGGGTGGCAAAAAGACCAGAGTATATTACTTCCATTCCTGCATCTCTGAATGCTCTACACAATACTAGTGCTCCTCTATCGTGACCATCCAAACCTAATTTTGCAACTAGAATTTTAACTCGTCTTGAATCTGTCGTCTGTTTCATGTTATTTGAACATCATCCATTATTTTAAAGTCTTTATGTGATTTTCCTTCTTAAAATAACTGTAAAAACCAATTTCCCAAACCCTATTCTCTTGCCAAATCACATACAAAAATCTATCATGTGTAGACAACGCACAATAAAAAACAGTTTTTGAAACATGTCCAATTTGACTAAACAGATTCAGAATAATCACGTGTAATCTTGTTTTAAATCTATTTTACAGACTTTCAACCTTACTAATTCAATTTGCTGCTAATTAAATGCTAAAATCTATGTTTATCTGTTATATTATCGATTACATATTGCCGAACAATTATTCTAATTTTTTAGACGCAAAACCATCTTTGGTGTGATTACCTACACAATTTGTTTTTTTACCTATGTCATACATTTAATTTTATGAACCCCGTTTTATCGAGCACATGACAAATAGAATAAAAATTTTATGAAAAATAGAAAAATTTGAATTCTCTATTTGAAACAGGATTTTAAAATTGATCAATTGACACCGTAGTAATAAAAAAACGACGTAGTGTTATTTAGCGATCAGATAGAGTAATTTTGATAAATTAAACTATATTTTTTCAGGATCGGGAAAATTGACTCTCTCTCATTTCTACTAAGCAATACTTTAAAACCCCCTAATTTTGATTTGATAATCTAGATAAAAATGAAACAAGTTTACTTTTTTGATGAAGGGGATGGGAAAAACAAGAAACTCCTAGGAGGAAAAGGAGCAGGTCTATGCGAGATGACCCAACTTAAACTACCAGTACCTCCAGGATTTACAATTACTACAGACGTATGCAAAAATTACTATGCAAACAACAAGAAATTACCCCATACACTAATCCCAGAAGTAAAAAAAAATATTACAAAAATTGAAAAAAGAACTGGGAAGAAATGGAATTCTAAAGATAATCCACTTTTGGTCTCGGTAAGATCAGGTGCTTCAATATCAATGCCTGGCATGATGGACACCATATTGAATTTAGGACTAAATGATGAAACAGTTGAAGGGTTGGCAAAAAAAAGTAATAATGCACGATTTGCATGGGATTCATACAGGCGATTTATTCAATTATTTGGCAAAGTTGTATTTGGTGTTGATGACAAAAAATTCGATGAGGTTTTAGAAAATGCAAAGAAAAACCAAGCCGTGCAAGCAGATAGTGCATTAAATGAAAAATCACTCAAAACAGTTGTTCTAGAATACAAAAAGATTTGTGAAAAACACACAGGCGTGAAATTCCCCTCTGATCCATTTGAGCAACTGGAATTGGCAATCAAAGCTGTATTTGGAAGTTGGATGGGAGAAAGAGCAATTGTGTACAGAGAGAAAAATAATATTACTAGAGATATTGCAGATGGAACTGCGGTAAACATTGTTTCAATGGCATTTGGGAATATGGGAAATGATAGTGCCACAGGTGTAGTATTTACTAGAAATCCAGGAGATGGAACAAGGCAGATCTTTGGTGAATATCTAGTAAATGCACAAGGTGAAGATGTTGTAGCAGGAGTCAGAACAGGTAAGCCCGTAGATGAAATGAAAATAGAGATGCCAACATCTTACAAACAACTAGCAGAGACCTGTGACAGATTAGAAAAACACTACAAAGAAGCACAAGATATAGAATTTACAATTGAACAAGGAGTATTTTATTTGCTGCAGACAAGAAATGCAAAAATGAATGCAGTTGCGATGGTAAAAACTTCAGTAGACATGGTTAATGAAAAATTAATTGATAAAAACAGGGCACTAACAAGACTGCAAGCAGAACAACTAGAACAATTATTGCATAAAACAATTGATTCAAAATCTATAAAAAATTACACACATCTGATAAAAGGAATTCCAGCGTCTCCTGGTGCAGCAAGTGGAATAGCGGTACTAGATGTAAAGAGGGCGACAATAATGGGGGAAAATGGAGTCAAAGTTATTCTAATACGAGAAGAGACAAAACCGGAAGACGTTCCAGCGTTTTTCGAATCAGTAGGCATTCTTACCAGTAGAGGTGGAAAGACATCACATGCGGCAGTTGTTGCGAGGGGTATGGGAAAACCGTGTATTGTAGGGTGCTCTGATTTGAGAATTGATTATGAAAACAAACAATGCAGTGTAGATGAAAAAATAGTACACGAGGGAGATGCAATCACAATTGATGGTAGTACCGGTTCAGTCTATCTCGGTGAAATTCCAACAATAAAACCAAAAATCACCGAAGATTTCAAAACAATTTTAGAATGGGCACAAAAAATCAAGCAAATTGGAGTTAGGGCAAATGCCGATACTCCAGAAGCTGCAAGACTGGCAAGAGAATTTGGAGGACAAGGAATTGGACTGTGTAGAACCGAGAGGATGTTTAATGGCAGTGACAGAATTGGATTGTTTGTAGATATGATTATGGCAGAAAGTACGGAAACGAGAAAAATAGTTCTGCAAAAACTAGGAGAATTACAAAAAAGTGATTTCATTGAAATCCTAAAAACAATGGAAGGTTACCCTGTAACTATAAGGCTCTTGGATCCACCATTGCATGAATTCTTACCAAATCCTGAAGAATTGACTGAGAAGATTCGTAAATTAGAATTACAAAATTCAAAAGAAGAACTAGGAAAAGTAAAAATTTTGCTAAAGAGAGCAAGAGAACTGGCTGAAATTAATCCAATGATGGGGCACAGGGGAGTCCGAGTTGGAATAACATATCCGGAAATTTATGAAATGCAAATCAGAGCAGTATTTGAAGCCGCGGCCGAACTGACAAAAAATAAAGTGGACGCACATCCACAAATTATGATTCCGCAGATAAGTAGTGTTGCTGAATTAAATCATATTAAAAAAATTTATGATAAAATCAAAAAAGAATCTGAATTAAAACATATGATGAAATTAAAAATTAATTTTGGAACCATGATTGAAGTTGTCAGGGCAGCTCTTACTGCAAATGAACTTGCAAATACTGCCGAATTCTTTAGTTTTGGTACAAACGATCTTACTCAGGGAACTTTTAGTTTTAGCCGTGAAGACGTAGAAGGCAAATTCCTTCCCGAGTATATGGAAAAGGAAATTCTTGAGAGAAATCCATTCCAATCTATTGATATCAATGGAGTTGGAAGCCTCATGAAGATTGGAATTGCAGGAGGACGCAGCATAAAACCACATATGGAAATTGGTATTTGTGGGGAGCATGGTGGAGATCCAAACTCTATTAAATTCTGTCATGGTGAAAAATTAAGCTATGTTAGTGCATCTCCTCACAGAATACCTATTGCAATAATATCTGCTGCCCAGGCCTCAATTGAGCAATCAAAAACAATGAATAAAAGATCAACTAAAAGATCAACTAAAAGATCAACTAAAAGATCAACTAAAAGATCAAATAAAAGATCAACTAAAAGATCAACTAAAAGATCAAATAAAAGATCAACTAAAAGAAGAAAAAAAAGATAAAATAAAAGATCAAATAA
>JAEMQG010000021.1 GCA_022758935.1 Candidatus Nitrosopumilus sp.
TAGATTGTCCTCAATCAAATGGACTAAATGAAAGACTGAATCAAACATTAGTAAATAGAATAAGATGTAAAATTAACAGTGGAACTAAACAGGCATGGTCCACCATTGCAAGAGAATGTGTTAAAGAATATAACCAGACAATTCATAGTTCTACAAAATTTGAACCAGAATACTTATTATACGGCACAAAATCAACTATCACACCAGATGAGCTACCAAAAAGTGATTTAACAGAAGACAGAATACAAGCAGGCAAGAATTCCATGCGAAATTTTGAATTAAACAAGAAAAGAGTTGACAAAAATCGTCAAGCATATGAATTCAAAGTGGGTGACCAGGTCTATGTCCAGAATGGAAGTAAGCTCAATCGAGGCAAAATGGAAAAAATAAGAGTTGGTCCGTTTAAAATTCTTAGGAAAATTTCATCTTCAATTTATGAAGTAGACTGTGGAAAGAAGAAAAAAGAATCTAATTTTTTTCACATTAACAAATTGTCACTTTTTATTCCTCAAAAAAAAGTGACGTAGGGGAGTAAGGTGTAAATGTATTAACATTTGTTATATCTATGACGCTAGCATCTTTGTAGCTTTGTTCAATCTGCTAGCGTGTCGTATATATATAGTATGCAGTTTGAGCGATCGTATATAATTTGTTGTTACTAAATATTTTATTCGAATATCTGTGCGATATATGAACCTGCAATTTATTATTCTTTTACAGGTAAATCTCTAACTTATATTTCTATATTATTTGATATGATTTGATTATTGTTGTTATATTGTTTGATCATTGATTATTCTTTTACAGATTAATAAATCAGGTTAAGAAAGAACATTAGAAATAAATTGCACGTTATAAAAGAGAAGATGACTTCAAATTCAGATAAGTTATATTTTCATATTATTAAAAGAAATGATTATTTTGAATTGACGGCATTATCCAAAGATAGACAATTATGGTACAACCTGCCGGATGAACATAAAACTTTAACTTCACACAAAATTTTATGCTCAAAACAAATAGTGAAGAAGGCTATGAAGGGAATAAAACCGATTAATGGTTTTCGAAAATTTTGTATCCCTATTGATGATGAATTAAGGAAAGAATATTTCGATGACTACGGAAATTTATCCTATTTAAACGAACTATTAGAAGAATCTAATTTTGGTAACGAACCTGTTGCTGATAAATCAAATGAAACAGAATTTTTTATTAAAAAAATTATGGAATTGGAAGCGAAATTGAAATCACATAGTAAATCTAAATTGCAAGATATTGAAAAAAAGTTTATTCTAGAAAAATTTGATAAAAGACAAAATGCTAAAGATTGGTTAAAAAAATTTGAAGGCGAGTGCTTACGACACGAAGTATTTGACGACACTAATATAATAGAGGCGCTTAGATATTTTATATCCGGTTCAACAGATGACTGGTACAAGGCAAATATAACAAAATTTGGACTAGATACGTGGTCAGATTGGAAGGCTTCTTTCCTCACTGTCTTCGCAGGAAAAAGTTGGAAAATAGTAAATACGGCACACAATTACAAATATATTGGCGGTTCGCTGATAGATTATGCTTTGGCCAAGGAAAGGTTATGTTTAGAAGCTGAAGCAAACACACCAACGATATTAAGAATAAATATGATAGTAGCCGGCTTGCCATCACAGGTACAAAGCAAACTCGACCGCGAAGAAATAACAACGATAGAAAAATTGTTCAAAGAAATAAGAAAACTAGATGAAAGTATTTTCATAAAGCCAAGATATCGAAACAATTCTTTAGACAAAGAAATTCCAAACAAGACAAAGAACAATATAGATACTAAAACCACATCAGAAAATCAAAAGTCACAACATAAAGATCATTCTTTGAATAATAAAACTTTTATTCAAGCAGAGAAAAATACCAAGAAACCATGTTTTATATGCGAAAAACTAGGTTTTAAAAACCGGTATCATCCAATAAGTGAATGCCGAAATAGAAACGCCTCGACAGATGAGGATAGAAAAATGATGAACATAGAAATTGATGAGCAATCTTTAAACTAGAGGACCCGGGGAAGTTGAATTCACTGATAAAAATTAATGTAATAATAGATGATAAATTGAAAGTCAAAGCGGTTTATGATAGTGGCTCAAATATAAGCCTAATAAATCAGAAAATCGTGGACGATTTAAAATTAAGTCTAATGAATAATAAAAAAGCATTTAAGACAATCAGTGGATTCGATTTCAGCTCAGCCCGGGCAAATATATTACTAAAGATTGGTAATTTAACAGATAGTATAAATACATACGTTGTTAAAAATAATAATTTTTCTTACGATTTACTACTTGGTCTTGATGCTATAAAGAAGTTTAAATTGCTTCAAGATGAAAGCCTAAACATTCTACAAAGATTTAAGAACAAGATAATTACGATAGAAAAAAGAGATCAGATGAACAATAATAAAAATAACACAATGCTTAATTCAGAACAAAATTTACAAAATTTAGATAACAAGATTTCTGCAAATATGAATGATACATTCGATGCAAATTTAAATCATATTGAAGAAGAAAATAAAAAGAAAAATTTAGATAACAAGATTTCTGCAAATATGAATGCTACATTCGATGCATATTTAGATCACATTTAAGACGAAAATAAAAAGAAAGAAATACTAAAATTGATTACTAATCACAAACATATGTTTGCAAATGACAAATATGATGTAGGAAAAGTAAAATCGAAAGAAGCAGAAATAAGATTGATCAGAGACGAATATATAACTGCAAGACCATACAAATGTTCTGTAGTTGATGAACAAGAAATCAAAACACAAGTCAAAAAGTTACTAGAAGCCGATCTAATTGAAGAATCAGAGTCCGCATATGCGTCCCCAGTAACTCTGGCTTTTAAGAAAGATGATGGCCGAAAATCGAGACTTTGTATTGATTTTAGACGTTTAAATAAGTTGGTTATTCCAGAAACCTATCCATTTCCAACTATAAATGACATTATGGACAAAGTACCAAATTGCGAATACTTCACAGTACTGGATATAAATTCTGCTTTTTGGTGTATACCATTAAAAAAGGAAGATAGAGAAAAAACATCATTTATCACAAAATATGGAAAATTCATGTTTAAAGTGTTACCTTTTGGTCTGAAAAATGCACCTGCAATATTCCAACGTATATTATCAAACATCATCAGAAGAAATAACTTAGACAATTTCTGTATTAATTATATTGATGACATCCTTATTTTTTCACGCTCATGGGAAGAACACATTCATCATATTGAAAAGTTTCTACAAGTTATTGCCAAAGAAGGTTTTAAACTAAAATTAGACAAATGTAAGTTTGCTGCCAAAACCGTTAAATATCTTGGGCATTCTATTAAAAAAAATGAAGTATCACCAGGTCAAGAAAACTTGGTCGCCATCAAGAATCTCAAGAAACCCACAGATAAAACGGGTGTTAGAAGTATCTTAGGGTCTATTAATTTCTACTCGAAATATATTGAAAACAGTGCTCAAAAATTTGAACCACTGCATAGATTACTAAGAAAAGATGTTAAGTTTCATTGGTCTCAAGATTGTGAGGACTGTTTTAATATGATAAAAGAATATTTATGTTCTCAACCAATTTTGTCTATCTATGACAAAGACAAGGATACATATATTGAAACCGATGCAAGTTTAAAAGGAATTGGAGCGACTTTAAAGCAATTGCATTCGGATGGAATGCTGCACCCTGTAGCTTATTTTTCAAGAAAGCTATCAGAAAAAGAAAAAAAAATGGACATCATCCATCTTGAATGCAAAGCAATAAAGGACGCAATCAAATATTGGCAGTACTACTTAATTGGTCGGGAGTTTATTGTGTGCAGCGACCACAAACCTTTAGAGAACCTGAGGACAAAAAGTAGAACTGATGAAATATTAGGTGATTTGGTACATTATTTATCACAATTTAATTTCAAAATAATTTATAAGAAAGGCAAAGAAAACGTAATGGCTGATCTACTCTCACGATCACCAGTATTAGAATATTTTGAAGATGAAGAGGCAATCGAAGTTGTCAATTTGATTGAAAGACCCGAAATTCTTCAAGATCAATATGATAACATGGCTGAAATGTACATAGATAAAAAGACGGAAAAACGTCATGGCATAATATATAAAAAGTTGAAAAACAAATCCAGAATATACGTTTCAGAAAACTTTGGACTAAGAATCATAAAAAAGGTTCATGAGTACTATGGACACATTGGAGCGGAAAAACTAAAAAACAAAATAAGACAGTTCTATTATTTTAAAAACTTTGATAAATTAATACATGAATTTTGCAGAAGCTGCACGATATGCATCGAGAACAAGACCAGAAGAAATAGAATTATGGGACTAATGTCAAAATTGGGACCGGCAACAGAACCATTTCAAATAATGTCAATTGATACAGTCGGTGGTTTTGCTGGAAATAGATCATCAAAAAAATATATGCATATTTTAGTAGATCATTTTACTAGATATGCTTGGATTTCTACCACAAAGGGTCAATGCGCAGCCGATTTCTTACATTTAATTGATTCGGTTGCTAAGGAAAATAACATAAATATACTTCTAGCGGATCAGTATAGTGGAATTAATTCTTCAGAACTCAAGCAATACCTGAACAAGATGAACATTCAAGTAGTGTTTACGTGCGTAGATTGTCCTCAATCAAATGGACTAAATGAAAGACTGAATCAAACATTAGTAAATAGAATAAGATGTAAAATTAACAGTGGAACTAAACAGGCATGGTCCACCATTGCAAGAGAATGTGTTAAAGAATATAACCAGACAA
>JAEMQG010000038.1 GCA_022758935.1 Candidatus Nitrosopumilus sp.
AAAATCAAAGACATGTCATTAAATGGTTCTCAATAATCTTTTCCTTGCAAAGCCTGGATTTCAAGAAATATTGATAATTCTGATTATAGCAGGCGTGTTTATTTTTGGCGCAAAGAAAATTCCAGAATTGGCAAGAACGCTTGGTAAAGCCAAAGGTGAATTTGAGAAAGGAAAGATTGAGAGTGAAAAAGAACTCAGTGATCTCAAAAATAAGGAAGCAAAATCAGACTAGTTTTCTGCAATTACAGCAAAAGCGTCGATAATTTTAGAATATTCCTTAACAACATTAATTTTCCTAAGAAAATAAATCAACCTCGTCGTGCATGTTAGTTTCCAATCAACTTCGAGAATCATCTTAGTTCCTTGTGGAATACACTCAAACTTTTTGGTTATATGAGTGCCTTTTGTATCTCCCCCAATAACAAAGATTTCGTGTGATATTGGTTCATTAATTACATGTTTTACCATCATTACTAATTCGCGTCCTCCAATTCTCAAATGTTCTTCTACAACAGATACGTTTCCTCGAATTGAAATTACTCTAATTGATGGAAAATATTGTGGAAGAATTTTTTGAAAATTTGTATAGTGTGTAGATATTTCAAAGACTCTGTTTCTATCCGATTTTATAATTTTTTCAAAAACTGACTTTGGCAAATATAATCTAGAAAGTGCCCCAACGAGGGTATAAACTGTGCTCAATGTCAAATTGATCCAAACACTTTCCTACACCATGATTTACAATATCATCGATAGTTTTTGGTTTTGTATAAAATTCTGTAACGGGCGGTAAAATTACAACTCCCAACCTAGACAGTTTAAGCATATTTTCAAGATGAATTGCAGATAGTGGAGTTTCCCTCACCATCAGGATTAATTTTCTTGATTCTTTAATTGTAACACCTGCAGCTCTTGCTACCAGAGTATCATCGTAACCATTTGCAATAGCTGAGAGAGTCTTCATGCTACAGGGCGCAATTATCATTCCATCGACCTTATGTGTTCCACTAGAAATACTAGAGGCCATATTTTTTTCATCAGAGATATTTGTCGCAAGAGATTTCACATAATCAAGTTGAAATTCAGTTTCCATTGAAATACATTTTGTAGCCCATTCAGACATTATTAGATGAGTCTCGATGCCGGATTTATTGAGAACCTCCAGCAAACGAATTCCATAGATAACACCAGTGCTACCAGTAATTCCAACAATCAATCTCATTATTATTTATCAGAGTTTAGACTATTTTATCCATTAGATTGAATCTTGAATTTGGCACTAGTTATTTTGGCCACCATCTGTGCCCAGATCAAATTCATGCTGAGTTTTTCTTTTTTTAAGCCATAAAGAAAATCCCCCTATTATCATCGCAGATATCAAAATTACCCCAGTCAACTGTAATTCAAGAGAATATAACACACATAATCTTTCAATGATTATCAAAAAAATATTGTGATCATAAAATCGATCCAAATGATTGAAAATTAGCTATATTAGATCCCGTTTTCTAGTCAAGATGTGATCAAAGCTTCTGAGATAAAGAAGATCGTAACCAACTATTCAGATATCAGAATAGGAGTGATGGGAAGTCATTCTGCGTTGGAAGTCATGGATGGAGCAAAAGACGAAAATTTTCACACTGTAGTTTACTGTCAAAAAGGGAGGGATGAGCCATATAGGAGATTTGGAAGAATAGCAGATGAAATTGTCGTTTTAAACAAATTCAAAGACATGGCACTGCCAAAAATTCAAAAAAATTTGAGAGATACGAACACCATTGTTATTCCCCATAGATCATTTATTGTATATCTCGGGTACAAAGATTTAGAAAATTCATTCAAAGTACCAATATTTGGGAATAGAAATTTGTTCCGTGCAGAGGAAAGAACGGCTAAACGAAATCAATATTTTTTATTAGAAAAAGCTAAGATAAAATTTCCAAAGTTATTCAGAGATCCAAAAAATATCAACAAACCATGTATCGTTAAAGTTCAAGAGATGAAAAGACCGCTAGAGCGTGCTTTCTTTACTGTATCCTCTTACAAAGACTATAAAGAGAAATCGGAGGAAAAAATAAAAAAAGGAATAATCTCCAGAAAAGAGTTAGAGCAAGCAAGCATAGAAGAATTGGCAATTGGAACATACATGAATTTTAATTTCTTTCACACACCAATTTCAAAACAAGTTGATTTTATAGGAATAGAAAGAAGACTTCAAACCAATGTTCATGATTTTAATGCCCTTCCCGCAAAACAGCAGTTGGAAATAGATATTGATTTACAAAATATCGAGGTGGGTCATACTCCAGCAAGTATTAGAGAGTCACTTCTTGAAAAAGTGATTAAAATGGGAGATAAATTTGCAGCTGCAGTAAAAAGAGAATACTCACCAGGAATAATAGGTCCATTTTCGCTTCAAAGCGTCATTACAAAAGATTTAGAATTGATAGTATATGATGTATCACTAAGAGTTCCAGGAAATCCAATTCTAGCGACTACTAGTCCATATACAAAATATCAATATGGTCAAACTTTTGGTGTGGGACGAAGAATTGCCATTGAGATAAAACGCGCTCAAGAAGAAGACCGCCTAGATGAGATAGTAACGTAATATTACTTCGAAAGTTCAAACTACATAGAATGGTTTTTTTATAATTTTAATTAAATTAACTAATTGAATAGTTTTATTGTCAGATGTAGAGCATGTAAAAGCAAAATCATCATACCTGATCAAGGTCCATGCACAGATTTAGAATACATGGAATACATTAATGGATACAAAATAAAATGTAAGTGTAAAGAAGATGTTGGAGTTACTTTCCTGATTCAATCATGCAACACTGAGATTTAGAAAATTAAAAAGGCGTAACCCTCAATTGCAGAACTCTGAGAGATTTCCTCTCGTGTTCAGGACGTTAAACGCCTGATTGCCTTTTTTCGTTCTACAGGGCTACGCTGACTAATCGTTATTTTTTACAACTAACGACATCATTTAGTGGAAGATTTAATACTATTTAAGAGTTTATAATAAATTTTACAATAAATATTGGTAAATAATGTAAATTTTAAATAAACAAGCAAAACTAATGGATTGAGTACAATTAATTCCAAGTGAAGCATTTATTCAAATGTATTTTGTTATGAGGTTAAAACATTAGCAAAATTACTAGAATCAATTATTTCGTAAAAAAATGTAAGGTCATCAAGAAAAATGACTTTCTAAAAAACAACACGAATTCATTTAATTCAATAATTCTATTAAATTCAAAATAAAATTTTGTTTCAGATAAAAGAAATTTTAAATTTTTATTACAAAAATATATTTGATTGATGAGATGTCATATAGATGTTAATTGGCTAGATTAGGAAATATGTTGAATACCTAACGTTTTATTTCAAATAATTAAACGGTTTTTATTTGAAATAGAATTGCTGGATGCCAGTTAACATAAAATCAAAACTCTTTATTGTAGGTTTTTTAATTAAAATAACAGTTGCCTAGAACAATATACATTCGTGAAATAATCACGATGCTAAAAGAACCAAAACTATGCCCCACATGTACAAAAGGTGATAAATTAGAAAAAAATATTGTCTTTGAAAGAAGATCAAATGGTCAAACACTCTTGTGTACACGTTGTGAGGCATTAACCGTAATCACAAATTACAATCTAAAAGAGATAGACTTGTATGCTGCAAAAGATCATCAGGTAATGCTAAAAGAACCTCATCTCATACGAAAAGTCACCTATTAAATTTCATATTCAAAAAGACACATAAAATTAAGAGATTAGCTCTTTAATGACATAGTTTCGAACGTTTGCAAATTCCCATTCCCGTAAATTAGCATTCTTACATTCCTCCTTAATTATTAGTCCTGCAAGACCCTTACTCCAGATGTGCCTATGCATGTCATATACCTCTAGAATTTTTCCATGTTTTGTAATTTTGATACTTCCATGACACCTCGCAATAATTTTAGCGGCGATATTTTGATATAAAATCTCAAGATTAGCCATAAAGTATTATTATAATTAGCATATGAAAAATGTTCTGAAATGTAATAAGCCCAAACTAACCGGTTATACTCATATATCTTGGAGCACAGAATACAACAAGTGCTGATGATTAATAGAAAAGCTATATCTGATTGTTGATGAGTTTGCCGAATTATGAAGCATTTTTCATTTTATATAGTTGATTCAGATCCGTAACAAAGCCCAACACGTATTTTGATAATAAACCTCTACATATGAGAGAATAACAAATATGAAAATGGAGGACTCTGCAGATATTGTTCTAGGAGCAAAAAAGTTTGCACATGAGAAACATAAAAATCAAAAAACACGGAATATGACGAGTCCATATTCTGATCATTTAGAAGGAGTTGTCAGTAGACTCAAAAACTTGGGAATCACTGATAAAAACATTCTTTGTGCTGCTTGGCTTCACGATGTAATAGAAGATACAGATGCGGATTTTGATCAGATCAATGAGAGATTTGGAAGAGAGATAGCAGTTACTGTTTTGTCACTAACAAAAGATCATAATCTTTCAAAAAAAGACAGAGAAACTCAATATATCAAGCAGTTAAGAGATGCAACGCTTCAAGCAAAAATCATAAAATTGTGTGACATAGCAGATAATTTAAAAGATCTATTAAATGCACCGATTTCACAGACACAAAAAAACAAGCAGGTAAAAAAAATACTGCATTATCTCAGAGTGATTAAAAACGACATAATAGAAAATAAATCAAATTATCCAAAAATTCAAGAAATTCTCGATGGGGTAAATATCATATGTGTCAAATTCAAACAAAAACCAATTTTAACTTAGAACTTGTTTTAATATGTAATTCCATCAGTGGTATAAGTTAAACATCCAAATTTTAGGAAATTCAGACTCAAATAAATAGATGAAATGCAGAAATATGATTCAATTAGAGATTGATAAGATCATGACTGCAATACGTCATATACTTGCTCTTCTGTTGATTCTTTTAGGTCTTGAATTAGATTGACTTTCCCGTATTTTTCCATACTAAATTTCTCAAAATTATCAATTGCTATCAAAAAGCCCTCCTGAGAGCCTTCTGTCTGACTCTGTATTTTCTCCTTAAATGACTCCTTTGTTCTTTCTAGTCTTGTAATTCCCATCTATTGTTCAAATAGAATTACTTGTACTTAATGAAAACTATTGGGTGTTCAATAAAATTGTTATTCATTCATAGTTAATAATACATTAAAGAAAATTGTTCTAAATCATCATAATTGTTCATTTAATTTCTTAAGCTTCCATGTGTTCTTTAAGCAGATTTTTTCTAACTAGAATTGGAATATTATAAAATGCACCCAATGCCATAGCATCAGATGCACGATAATTTCGTAAAACCATGTCCTTTTTTCCAGTAAAATACAAGTTTGCGCGGAGTACTTCACCACTATCATAAATTTTGACCTTGACTAAAACCAATTCATTCTCCTCACAAATCTCCTCCATCATTTTGTAAATCGATGGACCCGGTTCATCAGTACTTTCAATAAAGCTGGATATGTGTCGAGCAACTTCACCAGAAAACGCTCTCATGTGAAATTCTTTGCCATCAGGTGCTTTTAGAACTAGCATTCCTTCAACTGCATATGGATCAACAAATCCAACATAATCAATTTGTACTGTCTCATAATCAGGCTCTTGTGCTTGATCAATTTCCATTATATCTACACTCAATATCCCAAGTCAGTGCTTATAAAGATACTAAAGTTTTTGGATTAATTCCAATTGAATTTTTTACAACGTTCAGGTGATTGGATAAAATCTAAAATTATTTAATGCTAATAATGTATCTTTTTGTCGACAAATCCAAAACACTCCATATTGTAAGTCCCTATAAAATTAATTTTTATTTACATGAACAAAATTTTCTAATGTTAAAGTAAAATACATGTATCCGAGAAGCAGTTAAAATGTCGGAAGATTATAATTGAAAGGCAAAAATTATAGGCATGATCTTGTCTGTGCCTAAATTGATTTAGAAGATCATCAAAAAATAGAATAGAATTTAATTCAATAATAGATAATTTAGAATAATGGAAACCCAGAAATCAAATATCCATAGTGGAAAAAAGCTAATAGTTTTGGGATTTACTACGATAGTTGTCATATTCATAATGTATGCCAGATATCAAAATTCAGAAACGTTCACACCCGACGCTATGGATTCTATTCAACGTATTGCATACGGTTTTTACATAGTGCTTTTGGTATCGTTTGGGGCAATTACTTATGGAATTTATCTATATCACGGAAACAAGGTAATGAAAAAAGGAAAAGATCTAATAACAATCATTGCACTAACTACATGGAATACAAAATCAAAAAAAATCTTTGTTTTAGCCTTTGTCGGATATGGAATTTTCTTTTCACTAGTATCAGGAACATTGGTATATCAACCAGAAGTAAATTTTGCAATACATTATGGAGCAAAAATTCCATCTGGATTCCTATCACCGTGTTGTGATGAAATTGGATACATGCCAAAAATAATCGTCTACTTGACAGAACACATAGGATTACAAATCATACCGATTAATTTGGTATTACAAATAACGGTGTCTTATTTAGTGGGGTTAAATGCAGCTATTGCAGCTAGCGCATATTCTATTTCAAAGAAAGGGCGGGGGATGAGTTCAATTGGTGCAGTGACAGGATTATTCATAGCGTGCCCAACATGTGCTGGAGCATTTTCATCAATTTTCATAGGAACTGCAAGTGGTATCGCATTATCAATTGCACTGACACAGCTACAAACATTATTTATTGCAATATCAATACCTGTGTTGGTAGTTACACCTTTTGTAATGGCTAGGAGATTAAGAAATTCGGATGGTAGTTGTAAAATAGATCCTACAAAATAAATTTTTTGACTTCAGGAATTTTATTATTCCCTATATCATAACCATCGCGTCTAAGAAATTTTAATGTAAGTTTGTAAATTAATTCATCGTGATCTACTTGATTTAATATCTCAGTCCAGAGCACCTTTCCATGTTCTTCGATCTGTTTCTTAAATGATGGATTTATGGATTCGGCAATTTCTCTGCATTGATCAAAAGTTTTACCATTTTTATATGCACGAACTCGAGTATCACAACTATCCACAAAATAAGTAAAAAACATCCTAATTTAATTTCCATGTGTTTAACATAAGATAATCTATACACAGTGAAAAAATGAAAAAACGAACATCGTATTATATATTATTCATCGCGTCTGATGGCTTATTTTGTCAAATTTTAATTTTGTTATAATCGGATGGATTTTTTAATGAAAATATAGATATTCTTCTAACTATTGTCTTTTTTGTCAATATCAATCATATTTTGATTAAATTCATTATTATCTGAGCGTAGTTCGTTGGATTTCTTTTCTAATTTTTCAGTTTTTCTTTCAGTATTAATTTTTTTTTCATTCACGATACCCCACACAAATTTTAACATAGAATGAATGTTATTCTCATAAAGATAAGATTCTGTTTGTTCACAACATGACATGTTTTGAGGAGAATTATCAGAGATTCCAAATAACAGTCAAAATTGTACATATTAAATCAAATACTAGAAATCGATACAAAAAGTGTGGGGATAAAAACGGTTACAGATTATGTAAGATTCTACATAAATCTAGAGATGCAAAATAAGGTGAGTTTATTGAGTTTCATCAATAATGAAAAAATAGTTTTAAAACACAAGTTGGAAAACAAAAGATCAGATAAAGACTCGATGTTCAACGGCATTAGAATTTTAGAGGAATTAGGTGAAGAAATTAAGAGTGATGGGGAATTAGCAGTTTTAGAAAAATATGGCAAATAGAAATTGATGTAGAAACAAAACATGGCAGCATCACCAGCCATAAGAAAAATGCTTGTAAATTCTAGGTTTAAGTAAAACTAAATCTATCGAAAATAGAGATGGCACTAGACTCAGATATTATCAGGACAGAAATAATACGCGTATTAAATGAAAATGGGAAAATTCGTGGAAATGAACTTGTAAGTAGAGTAATAAAAAAAGTTGGAAATGAAAAATTAGTCTATAGAGAAATCAGTTCACTTGTAGAATCAGGCGAGGTTGAAAAAAAAATGCACAGTAAATCACACATTGAATACAATCTGATCAACTTATCTGAATCTGTAAATAATCAACTCAAAAGCGTCCATAGAGAAATTGAAATGGTTTTTGATGAAATTAAAGAATTTAATCAGATCAATGATCAAAATAAAATTGAATTTCAAGGAAGATTGAGAACGGTAATACATTTTATCCACATTGTTCAATCCATAGACGGAGTAATGAAGCTCTTATCACACTACCCTACTTTTAAAAAAGACAAAATGTTTTCGCAGATCACAAGAAAAATAAGTGATTGCTGGGAAAATATTCTAGAAAATATTGCACACCAGCCAGAAGAAGAATTCCTCAATGAGGTAATAGCAAATCTGAGAATTTCATCTATAGACTCTCGCTGTATTAATTAAATTATAATTTCTAAAACATCACAAAGTTAGTACTGCTGTTTCAGTTTTTCTACAACAAATTAAAAATTTTATCGTCATCCAACAGAATAAAAGATATGTTATTTTTAGACATGCCGAACAATTTTCAGCATCACTTGTAATCAGAATTACATTACTTTCCTTTGTAAAATTAATTACAGAATAATTACCACGTGGTTTATGACCGTCGGAATGTAGTTTTTTGACACTGCATGTATCACGCCATAGATTATGAAGTATGTCATCTCATCCATCCTCCATTTCATTAATCAAAATTTTAATTGGTTTTAGCATAAAATTCACTAAACAGATTTCAACATTAGTATTAATGATTATTATCAAAGAAAAAGAAAATACTAGTAAAAAAATAGTCAGAGACATAAAAAACTAGGAATATTGCAAGTTATAATCAATCATGGTAATTTCGAGCCAAGTCAAATAATTCTTCACAAAATGGATTCAAGCGATTAGACAAGACACCATCAAACCAAGATAGTTCTTTATCAACATTGTATTTTCTAACAAAGTGTATTGTGGGAGAATCAGACACGTTAAAAACAAACTCATTTTCAAATAGTTGTGTTACTTGATTTTGCCCATCTAGTGTCAGATTATAGTGACAAGTCATTAAATCGATTTGAACGAAATAATGTCCATTACTAGGGTTTATTCTTGCTTTGATAAATGGTTGATTATTTTGAGAGCATTCTCGATAGTGCTTGTCATATTCGAACATTTTTGAATCCACAATAAATTTTTTTAATGACAATTTGAAAATGACTAATTCATATTGGAAAGTTAAAGATCAGCAGTAATTTTTTTAATTCTTGTGACTAGTCGAATTTTTGTATCTATTGACATTTCAGGCTCCATTGTAAAATAAATAATATTTCTTTTTGTATAGGTTACCATTTGGGTTAATTTTTCTCTCTCAACATGAACGTAACGAACCTTACCAAGAGTTCTATCAAATTCTTGCCTCATTTTTCTCCTCTGAGCAACTTGTTTGCAAAAATGTTCTTCTTCTTTTTGATTTTTAAGAGAGGTCTTCCCACTTTTCATAATTCCTTCTCTAATATTCCCTTTAGTGTCAATGATTGCTGCAAATCTCATTTTAGGATCCAGATTAATAATAGATTCAACGATTTTTAACAGATCTGATTTTATTACTCCCATTACAAATCTAAAAGAAAATTTACCAAATATATTCTAACGAAGTATTTCAAATCAGGGAGCATAATGTGTGTAAAAAATCCACATATTTTTGATTCTTGATCGATTAAAATACAATTAACTTGGCTCATCGGAAATTACACATTCGGTATGTAAATCATCAGCAAAATGAGTACATGTAGCGCATTGAAATGGTTGTTCGCAAACCATACACGTAGTTAAAAAGTCGAGACATTCAACACAATATCGACTTGAATCAGTATCCAGCATATCGGTTATTAATAACATTAAAAAATAGAGTTAAAACAAAGTCACAGTAATTTCTATCGATAATTAGTCAATCTAGATTTACTAATTTTGAGCCAGATTCATTGCAATCAATGTAGACATTATTTTTGCCGCAATTGATGCAGTAGCCCCATTGTCATATTGTGGATTTAGTTCCACTATATCAACACCTGTCACTTTTTTATTCTCAAGTGAATAAATCAAATCAAAGAGTTCCCTGGACGTCATGCCTGCAGCCTCAGGGTTACCGACTCCTGGGGCATATGCAGGATCTAAAACATCAAGATCAAAACTAGTATACAATGAATCAAAAGAAGACACAAATTCTTTGAGAAGATGTGGACCTTTTCCTTCACGTACTTGTCTGTCAGAAATTGTTTTAATCTTGTTTTCTTTTAGAAATTCAAGCTCTTCCTTTACGAATGCTCTTGCACCAACATGCAGTATGTTTTCAGCGCCTCTTTTTTCTACAATTCTTCTAAGATAAGCTGCATGACTTAGTTTGACGTTTGCATATTCGTCACGTAAATCATAGTGGGCATCAAATACAACATAGCCTGTTTCTTTTGGGAAGCTCATGAATGAGCCATATGTAATAGAGTGTTCTCCTCCTAAAATGAACAGTTGTCTTTTTTTTGCAACCAGTTCCTTTGTGATTTTGCCAACCATCTCAATCATTTCGCTTGCCAAAACCGTGTGAGATGTGTTCCCCAGGTCTTCAATGTTCACAGTTTCCAAATCAATACCAAATTGAGGGTGAAATATCTCAATGTTGTTAAATGCGTCACGGATCACATCAGGTCCAAATCTACATCCAGGTTTGTAAGAGTGTGTAGAATCAAAGGGAATTCCAAAGACAGTTGCCACAGGTTCAGAATCACTATTGGAAGCAGTAATCATCGGATTTCTATTCATGTATAAATCTAGGAAACTCATTTTTTTACACCATTAATTGTGGTCTCTGAGAAAGATATTTTGGAAGATTCAGCCCAGTAAAGGGTTTACCCTTTGTTTGCGCACTTGCTTCATTAATGAAATCATCAAAGGACAACTCTCGTACATTTCCTGATTGTCTGTCTCGGATACTTAGATTTTTCGAATTTGCTTCCTTTTCACCAATTACAAGTGTATAACGAATCCAGTCTTTTTCTGAGTCACGAATTCGTTTTCCAATACTTTCATTTCGGTCATCAATGTCAACTCGAATGTTGTTAGACGATAGGTTATCAGCCAAAGTATCACAGATTTTAGAAAATTCTTCAGTTAGCGGAATTACGCGTACTTGTGTAGGTGCAAGCCATAGTGGAAATTGGGGTTTTCTACCTTCAACTATATCTTGTGCGGCCTTCTCCAAAAGTACGTAGATAATTCTTTCAATTGCACCGCTTGGTGAATTGTGCAAAATGATAGGATGTTTTGAAATATTGTTTTCATCTACAAATTTAATCCCATAGCGTTCTCCATTTTCTACATCTATTTGATCAGTGGAAAGTGCAGATGCTTTTCCAAAATTATCGATGAAGTTAAATTCCCATTTTAAAACAAAATAAAAGAATTTTTCTCTCCACATTTCAACCAGCACTGGTCTACCATGTTTTTTAACAATCTCTTCAATTGAAGACTTGTTTTCATTATAGAAATCTTCGGTGAATCGAATAGCCATTTCATAATCAGAGCTTTCAATTCCAAGTTCTTTTAAAACATCGCGAGATAAATCAAATCTAATTTTGATTTCTTGGATTGATTGTTCAATGTCTTT
>JAEMQG010000176.1 GCA_022758935.1 Candidatus Nitrosopumilus sp.
ACCATCAAAGGTTTTGTCGTATTCTATTGTAGCTCTTCCTTCGTTGAAAGTTTCACCTTTGCCCAGTCCGTATGATAATCCCACGTGGGCAATGTTGTCTGGGCCATTGTTTTCATAGATTTTTAGTCTGATGGTGTTTAGGTTTCCCACTTCGGTTGTAATTAGCGGATATGGAGTATAGAATTGCTGTACATCAACTGGATTGCCGTTAAATGAAAATCCTTCATCTACTATTCTGTTTAGGTTTTTGTCCAATCCTAGTGTCGGAGGAGCTGATTTGGTACCACCGCCTCCAAGTAAAGCAGCTATGAAATTAAGTACAAGGCCAGGTCTAGTGATTGGACCTCCGGTTCCTGTTCCAGGACTGCGCTCATCTGAATTCAAATCAAATCCTGATGAAAGTCCATTGTAGGTAACAAATATTTCTGCAGTGTTATCATCATTAGGTTCATCAAAAGAAGCTATGATGGAGCCTTTTCCAGGTATTGTGGGAATAATTTGTCCATTGTGTAATTGTCCATCAAGCTCGTCATAAAATGTCAAAATATCACCTTGAGAAACTTGTAATGTTCCAGTAGTATCATCAGTAGAACCAGTAGTTGTAAATTTTAATTGTCCTTCAAATGTGCACGTATTTTCTCCGGTTTCGGTTAGAACTAGTCCGACACCAGCAAGATCTGAATCAGAGTATACTCGGATACCGTTACCATATCCTCCAGTGGCATCTAGATAAGTGATTGTATCATCAGTATCACAGTTAGATAGAGAATCAGGAATTGTATAAATTAAATTTACAATGTCTGTCGTATGATATCTATAATCTTTAGTAAGAAGAACAAAATTTATTCCAGTAAAGATTCCATCATTAGGTCCTGTCTCAGTTAAAGTATATGTTACATTTTCATCCAAGGTAGAAACAACAACATCTATTGTGTCAAGTTTATCATTTGATGTAAAATCACCTTCATCTGTTGCATCGACTCGAACACTGAGAGGAATAGCCCATGGGAGTTCTCCAGCTAGTACTGTTAATCCTACAGGAAAAGGCGGATCAGATGAACTAAATGGGTCACCATCATAAGTCCAATCAATAGAATTGACAGCGTATACATTGTGGGAAGATACTGCAAGAGTCAAGATAATTATAAATAATGTAATATATTTTAAATTCAAATTATATACACTCCAAAATTATGGAATAAGTTACAAAAATTCATATTTTGTTATTTGATGTTATGTATTTAAGAATATATTTTAATATTTCATTTGTCCAATACGGAATAAACAGGATAAGACAGCTTAAAACCCAAAGAAAAGTCATCTATTTCTTTAAATTGATAATCTTTGAATTCTTTAATCATTTGAAAAAAATCGCCGCCAATAACAAATTGGTTTTTTGCTGCAAGGCGATTGATTTTTGAACACATGTTTACTGGTGTGCCCATCATATCAAATCTTTCAGAAATGCTAGTCTTCATTAACAATACAGTACCATAATCCGCACTAACTCTAAAATCAATATTAGGCAGTCCTTCACTGGATAGTTGTTTAGATATATATTTTTGAGATCGTATCATTTCTAAACTACAATCAACGCAGCTAGTAAGATCTTTTTTGTACGAATTATCAGAATTAGGAAAATAGTAAAATAGACAATCTCCAACATTTTTAATCACAATGCCGTCATATCTAGAAAGAATTTTGGACATGGAGTTTAGAAAGACTTGATAGTATCTGGCTGATCTTATTGGTCCAATTTGTGCAGATATTTTAGAAGAGTTGACCATGTCAACCATCCCAACAGCATATCTACTTGATTGAGTCATAAATTCTACCAAGTATTCTGTATATCGCCTGGAATCAGAAGCTGGAATGTCATTTTGCTGATCCATATGCTGCCTTGATATAGAATATTTAAAAAAATCTTCAGAAGTAATGTGATTCTCTTCTTGTTCCATGCAGGTTTTACTGGAAAAAATCTCTTAAACTCTACTTAGCTATTTTGATAATTCTTTAGCTTTAAAGTAAATCACTGTTTTTGAGAGAAAGACATCAATAAAATACGTGAAAGGAATATTTGATAAAAATCAGTAGGACGGAGGTGAAATCATGGGAAGAGGAAGTGGAAAAATAATTTCTGGCTAATTTAAGCTAAAATTGTGATATTAGAAATATCATTAAAAATAAGTTAATTAATTTACTTGATTCAACTCTAGTAGATGTCCAAATCCAAAGGTCTCAATAAACCAGATGTTATGGAAAATATTGCAGAAATTCTTGGTATTTTAGAAGAAAAAAATTTAAGCAAAGATTGGCTGCTAGGTGAATTAAAAAAACATAAAATAAAATCAGATGTATCTTCAAATAGCTATCAAATCTTAAAAAATTGCAATCCTGAAAAAATTCAAAAAATTCTTGATATCCTAAAAGAGGATTTAGCAATAAAGGATGTTAAAACCCTTACAAGAACACTGCATTGGTTTTTTATTGATATTGTATCAAGTTCTGATCCAAATTTACCAGTCAAAAGCCAGGCAAGGAAGATTTATGCATTAAATGAACTAATTCTAAGAACAGATATTTTCAAAAAAGAGAAATTAGAATATCTAGATATTTTAACGACTGGTGACGGAATGGCAGTAGGTTTTTCAGATAGTCCAGAAAAACCACTACGTCTTGCAATAGAGTTGCATAAAGCATTAAGAAAATTTAACAGTACTCAAAAAGAAAAAGACAAAATTATTATCAGAATAGGAATGGATACAGGACCTGTTTATTTTATGAAAGGAATAAAGGGAGAAATCTTTTGGGGTCCTGGATTAATCATGGCAAAAAGAGTCATGGACTTGTGTGGACCTAACCAAATTTTTGCATCTGAAAGAATTGCAAAGGACTTGAGAAGTTTATCAGAGGAAAACAAAGCTACCATGCATCCTATTGGAGAATATGAAATAAAGCACGGTAAATTATCAATTTATAATATTTTTAGCAAAGAATTTGGGAATAAAGCAATTCCAAAGAAAGGAAAAATATTGAAATCAGTTGAAGATAATTTCAAATTACCAAACTTTGAATTCAATAGTGTAGAAGTTCGTTTAGAAATTACTGATTCTAAATCTATGATGACTCATCATACTTGGATTTGGGATGTAAAAAATATCTCTAAAGAACCTCTACGCGCAATTTTTTATTCTCTAGGTGGAGATTTGCCAAAAGATTTTTCAGATCTTAATGTCAAAATTACAGATGAAAATAATAATAGACTTGAAATTATTAGTTTGGATGTAAACAAGTCTCTTGAAAAGTCATTTTTTGTTAAACTAGCAAGGCCTGTCAGAAAATATCAAAGTGGCAGATTAATAAAATTGGAATATGATTGGGAAGAGCCAGAGAGAAATTTTGTATATGGGTTTTCATCTAAATCTAAAAAATTTAGATACTTTTTTACCGCACCAAAAGATCTTCATATAAAACATAGAATTTTAGAGACCGTGAGGGATCTTGGTGAGAAACGCAGAGCAGAACCTCCTGCGAATGTGAAATACTTTGATGACCGTACTGAAATAGTTTGGGAGACTGCAAAGAATCACAAGATACAACCTCATGATACATTTGAGTTTCAGTGGTAAATAGAATCTATTTTGCTAATTTGTTTTCTTGAAAGATGTTAGAGTCATTCCATGTATGATTGAAATAATCAAGACACCAATTATGGAACTGCGGATCCTTACTGTAAAACATTTCGCTTAGATCAGATCCTCCATTCTTTGTAGGAAAAATTATGCATGCTTCTTTCTCATTTAGTAGTGTAACTATAGAAATTCTATCTGTCATTTTTCTTTCTAGTATGCCATCTGTAATAAATTTCTGAAAGTTTTTCTTTTGGAATACCTCATTTCTTTCATCAGGAATTACGGTTAATTCAGAAAAAATTGATTTTATTTTAACTTCAGATTTTAATTTCTTTTCTACAATGTCTATAATTTCTTTAGAGTATGGAACTTCAGATAATATATTGAAAATATATTTTTCTGAATTATTGTGAATTTCAGTCCATTTTTCTAATACTTTAACAAAGCCTTTGATTTTTTTATGAACTTGTAAAGCGCCCAGTCTCTGAATAAATTTAATTTCTAAATTCCCCAAATCATGGTTCTCAAAAAACGTTCTATTATTTGATATAAATGAAAAAGAAGGCAATATGTCACATACTACTTTGCCAAAAACTGTGAGAGAGAAATTTGAATTGTTGTCTTTTTCAACTAGTTTATTTTTTAGCATTCGAGTGATATTTCGGTGAATTTCAGGAGCTGTTGCGTTTAGCTCCTCTGCGAGTTTAGAAATTGTAAGTTTTTTTTCCAGTAGCAAAAATAGAATGCCTAATCTTTGCTCACTTGCAAATTCTAAGAAATCTTCAGCGGTTTTTTGCGCATCAAGATTCATAGATTTTCATTATAATGACTAATCTAAATATATACTCAAATTTATGATTCTGGCCAGTTATTATCACATTTATGACAATAGCCTCTCAAACCGTTGTATCTTGAATCCTCAAAAACAAGGGCCGTAGAACTACAAACTATACATTGAATGAATCTCATATATTATTAGAATGCAATTTGGCAAATAAGATTAGATTAGAAATACAGCTAAAAAATTTCAAATCCAGTTAATTCAAAGCCATCTAAAGATAATTCTTTAAATTAGTAGAGTATTTTCCCTCTCCTATGAAAGAAATTGGCAAGATTTGGATGAACGGAAAATTAGTTCCATTCAAAGATGCCAAAGTGCATGTACTTACCCATGCCTTGCATTATTCAACATCAGTCTTTGAAGGGGTTAGATGTTACGATACCCCTAACGGTTCAGCGATTTTCCGACTTGAAGAACATGTGAATAGACTTTTCAATTCAGCAAAATTATATTCGATGAAAATGCAGTTTTCTAAAAAAGAGATCTCAGATGCAATTATTAAAACTGTAAAGGCTAGTGGTTTAAAAGAGTGCTACATTAGACCGCTGGCATACTATGGTTATGGTACAATGGGTCTTACACCAACTCTAAACAAAGTTGATGTGTCAATTGCTTGTTGGGAATGGAGTATGGGGGAAGGAAAAGCAGGAAAATTCTCTGGTGCAAAATGTAAGGTGTCTAGTTGGATAAAGATAGATTCAAGATCTCAACCAATGCAAGCAAAAGCAGCATCAAATTATGCAAATGCAGCACTGGCAAGAGTAGAAGCACTTGAGAATGGATATGATGAAGCAATAATGTTAAATTTACATGGAAAAATTGCAGAAGGCAGCGCAGAAAATATTTTTGTCGTAAAAGATGACATTATTCAAACGCCTCCACTTTCAGCAGGAGGACTAGAAGGAATTACAAGAGACAGTGTAATTCAAATCATTGAAGAAAATGGTGGATTTGTAATAGAACGAGATCTTGAAAGAGATGACTTGTATTGTGCTGATGAAATATTTATGACAGGAA
>JAEMQG010000149.1 GCA_022758935.1 Candidatus Nitrosopumilus sp.
ATTTTCCCATGGTTTTATTAATTTGGATATCTTCTTCTGCCATTTTTTTGGCTTCATTAATTACTGATTGTTTTATTTGTTCAACTGAATCTTCAGAATTTACAACTTTCATAATTTTATCCAATCCCCATTTTAGATTTACAGCAGTAGGTCTTGTATCATATAGAATTTTTCTTGCTTTTTCTAAATCAGAAATTAATTCATCTTTTGTAGTTGCCTTGCTTTGTAATACAGCTAATGCCAATCCAAAAGCACCTGACACTCCAATTGCAGGTGCTCCTCTTACTATCAAATTTCTAATAGCATCTGCTACTTGGTTATAATCATCATATTTTACAAAGACTAGTTGATTTGGTAATTTGGTCTGATCAATCATTATTACTTTATTATCTTTCCATTCTACTGTTCTTAAAGAGGAATCAATTACAGTATCGTCCATGAATAATCTCACAATCAGGCTTTTTAAAAATCAATTGGAAAAATATGCTTTATCATAATTCTCATTAATCTAAAAGAATAACCATATCTGGAAGCCAAAATGGTACCTGTAGATACAAATCAAAATTAGTCATTAAACTTTCAAGAACTGTTCTCTCGATATACAGCAATCTCTCAAAATTACCCCAAGTAATCCTACACGAATTTCCTTTAGTGGTACAGTAACGTAGACGGTTCCATTTGTAATTGTTACATGACTTCTCTTTTGTCTTATTGGTTGAAAATTAAATTGGTTACAAAGGATCTTGACTAATTCTCTACCAGTGTATTGGAGAAAGTTTTTTCAAATTACAATGGCTTCTGTTGCATTTTCTCTTAATACAGATAAATGAAGCTCAAGTGCCTTTAGATAGTTTTTTTTGGCATCTTGTAAATTTTTACCTGTACTATAAACTCCTAATGCAGAACATACAATAGAATAGGAACCTTCATCTTCTTTGATTACTTTAGTTTTGATATACTTTATCTTAACTGACATATGATACGATTATCAGCTTTAATTATTTGAGTTTCCTTATCTGGGGTTATGCTAAATGACTCAAATCTTGGAATCAGATAGAACTAATGAATCCATCTATCTAAAGATTATAGAGATCAAATTTTGACTGTCTTTTCCAGTGCAGTTTTTTATATTCTAGATGGATAGAAATTTCATTTCCAGGAGAATCCAAGGTTGTGAATGTAGTGTATTTTCATCAATTAACGGTTCCCACATGACTTGTTTTCAAGATTACTAGTCATTGTTGTGTTTGTATACTTGTTTCCATGATTTTAAGTTGACATGACAGGATAATAATAGTAGAGAATTGCTAGTTGTTGAAAACCTTTTTTGAATTTAGAAATTGTTTTTCAATCATACTCTGTTATCTCTACCATACAAATTTTTGTGGTCATCTAGGTCTATTAGTTGAATAACTCTTTTTTCTTCAAAAATTCGATATATCAAACTATGAGATTTTGTAAGATGAATGCCATAACAATAACGATACCTACCGTGTTTGAGATTTCCCATGCTCCTTGGATCATTGGAATTGGCTAATTCTATCACTATTTTTTTGAAATTAGTTATTATCGTCTTATCTGACTTGAATTTCTTTATCTTCTTCTCAATATGAAATGTATCAAAATCTAATTGCCACAAACTTATTCAGAAACAGTCTTGTCTACAAATTTAAGAAATTCAGTAGCAGTAAATCTAGTAGTCTTTACCTTGCCTGTATCGATGTCTTCCATCATTTTCTCAATTTCTTGACTTACTTCTTGGTCTTTATCTTGCCTCTGCATACTTTGAATAGACATTCATTCTTTATAAAAAGTACTGTTAATTTCTGATAAGGATATTGCTTATGTCTTAGGATTATGTGACTCCCGGTTTGATGATCAGTTTCATAACCTAACTTTGCTAAGGCCTTGACAACCTTGATGCCAGATACTATTGGAATCCTAGGCACTGACTTCTACCAATTCTTCTTCAATAGACGGTATTGGTTCATTGTGTTTCTTTAGACTTGCCAGATATCCGCTTATTGCATCTTTGATATTATCTAATACCTCTGCTCTAGTTTTCCCTTGGGAGATGCATCCTGGTAAAGACGGACATTTTGCTATATAGATTCTGTCTTCGTCTTGTTGTATTATTATTCTGTATTGCAATAATTCTCTTTGTACTTGTTTACTTGAATAATACTTTACGGTTTTGTAATATGTTTTAGAGTTTAAGCTACCGACCTTTCACCAAGATGGTACTCTCGGCAAGTGATGATCAATCTGAAGCATGTGTTATTTGAGAGATCAACTTTTGCATCAATGATATACATCGATGGTTCCACACCAAATACGAATGAAAAAATAATTTTTGATTGAAGAATAGATTAGAGAACTATGCAGAACTAGGCAGTTTTTGATTTTTAGTCAATTTCCATTCAAGTCAAAGTCAAATTAATTCAGACGTACATAGAAAAGAGAAATGCTCGTATCTAGATTATGGAAATTGCTCAAAAACAAGGTGGTCCATATACAAAAAATGAGCAAGATGATAGAAGGAATAAAGTATACAACATGTATTTTGAGAAGGGATTTTCAGCGATAAAGATTGCACATGAGTTAAAAGTTAATAGAAATACAATTAATCAAGATGTAAAATTTTTGCGTTCCGAACTAACTCAGAAAGATCAAATCAAGCCAGCAATTTGGGTGCTGGAGCAAAAAGAACATTTAGAACAACAAAAAGATAGATTGTTAGAATTACTGGAAACTACTAAAGATTTCGAGCAGAGATTAAGAGTAGAGAAAATAATTTTAGACATAGAAGGTAAAATTACTAATCTTGTAATCAAAATAACTGGCTTTGATTTTGTATCATTTGAATATGATCCTGGTCCAGAATTTGATGAAGACATTACTCTATTTGTAAAAAATTTGGTTTTAAATGGAAAGACAGAAAATTACTCATATTTGCAAAATGACATCATTCTCAAGGCAAGGGAATTATTAAAGTGTGATTTTATTCATGCAAAAAAAATGTTTACCAGAATGAAAGATTTGGGATTATCAGAATTTAACGTCAAGGAGGGTGGTTACAATCTTGCAAATTTTGGTGTTTTAAATGAAATGATAACAAAGACACAACTAGATACAAATAATAAAGAAAAGAGACAATCCAACAAAGCAGAACCGCATTTGTTTGGATTGGGTAAAAATTTTATTGAAAAAAACAAATATTAAAGATAAGAATACATAATATCACCAGTGGAAAAACAGTTACAACAAAGAAATTAGCACATAAGATTATTTTCCCATGGTTTTATTAATTTGTATATCTTCTTCTGCCATTTTTTTGGCTTCATTAATTACGGATTGTTTTATTTGTTCAACCGTATTTCCAGAGTTTGCAACTATCATAATTTTATCCAATCTCCATTTTAGATTTACAGCAGTTGGTCTTGTATCGTATAGAATTTTTCTTGCTTTTTCCAAATCAGAGATGAGTTGATCTTTTGTAGCTGCCTTGCTTTGCAAAGCAGCCAGAGCCAAGCCAAAAGCGCCAGATACGCCTATAGCTGGTGCTCTTTTACTATCAGATTTCTAATGGCATCTGCAACTTGGTTGTAATCATCATATTCAACAAAGACTAGTTGATTTGGTAATTTTGTCTGGTCAATCATGACTACTTTGTTGTTTTTCCACTCTACCGTTCTTAGAGAAGGATTAACATCCATAATTTTGAAAACAAATAGGCATTATTAAAATCAATATAGGATTGAATAGAGGATAAAGATTGAGTAAAATTCGTATATAATTTTTTCTGTAATTTCATGTTCTATAAGGTATAATCATTAATTAATTGATTTTTTAAAATTAATAATATCAGTTTGTAACTAAATTAGAATAATTGACCATAATTAAATTTTTTCTAAATATAAAACAGATTTAATGTCTAATCTATCTAAAAGGTTGATAAAGAGAGGGAAGTTTTGAGATAAACAATTGAAAATTAATTTTGATAAAATTAAAAAATTTACTATAAAATCTGATACATACATACCACACAATTATTGGAAAGAACATGGTAAGACATATTTTACTAATTTTAAATATAACGAAGATTTTAAAAAACAAGAAACAAAACTTTTAGATGAATTAAATAAAATAAAATTTCAAACCGTACTAGAATATGGCTGTGGCTTTGGAAGAATTACAAAACTAATAAATGAAAATTTTAAACCAATCAACTATACAGCGTTTGATATATCAGTAGAACAATTAAACAATGCGCAAAAATTTTGTGATTGTGACAATATCAATTTTAGTGAATCAAC
>JAEMQG010000009.1 GCA_022758935.1 Candidatus Nitrosopumilus sp.
GTGTCCTATTTGATTCAGCTACAGGTGGTTAACATGATTCATCCGTCATATTATTAATATCTAAAAAATAAGAGATTACATATGAGTTCTGTTGATTTTACATGGTTAATTGGGGGTCCACAAGGGAGTGGGGTAGACTCTGGGGCTAATGTTTTTTCTAAAGTCTGTGCTCAAATGGGGTATCAAATTTTCGGTAAAAGAGAATTTTATTCTAACATTAAGGGTGATCATAGTTACTTTGTAGTCCGAGTTTCTGATAAAGATATTCATTCAAATGTAAATGACATCACATTAATGGCATCTTTTGATGCTGAAACAATTTTTAGACATTTTAATGAAGTTTCTAAAGACGGTGGAATAATTTACGATTCTGATTTGGATAAAATAACTACTGATGAAGTACATACTCTTGATACTTATTTTAAAGAAAGATTACATAAAGAATTAACCTTTAAAAATAAGCCTTTTACCATCACTGGAGTCCTTGAGATTGCAAAAGAGAAAGGCGTTAATCTTTATCCTGTTTCTTTTCGAGAAATCCTATCTAATCTTGCGGAAGAGACAGAAAATCCAAAACTAAAAGGACTAGTTAGAATGTTTAATGTACTTGCAGTTTCGTTATCACTAGGATTAATCAAAATGCCTCTAGATCCTTTACTCCAATCTATTGATTCAATTTTTTCAAAAAAATCCCAGATAGCAGAAATTAATAAGCAAGCAGCAAATTATGCCTATGATTATGCTAAATCAAAATTCGATAATTTTCAATATAGTTTAACTGGTACTGCCAAACGACCTGACACCATTCTTGTTCAGGGTCATTTTGGAACTTCTATAGGAAAAATGGTTAGCGGTTGTAGATTCCAATCGTACTATCCTATTACTCCTGCTTCTGACGAAAGTGTATATCTTGAATCACATGAACTCTTGGAAATTCAAAATGATAGACCTGGTTCGACCATTGTTATCCAAACTGAAGATGAAATTTCTGCAATGGGTATGATGATTGGTGCTGCCTTAACTGGTACGCGTGCTTCTACATCGACTTCTGGACCTGGTTTTGCATTAATGACTGAAGCACTAGGTTGGGCTGGAATTAATGAAGTCCCAATTGTGATTACTTTGTATCAAAGAAGTGGACCCTCAACAGGACTTCCTACAAGGCACGGACAAGATGACCTCCTTTTTGCAGTCCATGCTGGTCATGGTGATTTTCCAAAAATTGTTTATGCATCTGGTGATATTGAAGAAAGTTTCTATGACACTGGAAGATGTTTTAATTATGCCGATATTTACCAAATTCCTGTTATCCATATGATGGACAAATTTCTTTCAAGTTCTGTTGTAACATGCAAAAAATTTGACCCTCAAAAGGTTTCAATTGATAGAGGACTATTATTAGATAAAATTGAAGGAGAATACAAGCGATTTGCTTTCACTGATGATGGAATTTCTCCCCGCTCTAGATTAGGATTAGATAATGGCGTTTTTTGGAATACTGGTGATGAATCAGATGAATTTGGCCATATTACGGAAGATCCTCAGATTCGTATCAAAATGATGGATAAAAGAATGTCTCGTCTAGACTTGGTGTTAAGTAGAATTCCAGATGATGAACAAGTAGTTTCATTTGGCGTATCTGATTATACTATAATTTCTTGGGGTTCTACTAAGGGTCCAATTTTAGATGCTATTTCCATGCTTAAAAAAGAGGGAATTGATATTGGATTTATTCAAATTAAATTAATTCATCCTTTCCCATCTGATTATGTTTCATCTCTTTTAAAAAATACAAAAACTATCATTGATATTGAAGCAAATCATTCAGGCCAGTTAGGCAAGATTTTCAAGCAAAATATTTCTCGAGAAATTGATTATTTTATACTAAAATATACTGGAAGAGGAATGACTAGTACTGAAATTTATGATTCATTAAAAAAGATAGTTGAAAATAAAGCAAACAAAAGAGAGGTTTTAAGTCATGGCGCTTAAACTTGCTGATTATAAAACTGAAGTACACAATGATTGGTGTCCTGGGTGTGGGGATTTTGGAATAGTTAATGCGCTACAAATGGCATTGGCAGAAATGGGGATAGAACGTGATAAAGCAACTATTTTTTCTGGCATTGGTTGTTCTGGAAAGACATCTCATTTTATCAACACATATGGTGTTCACACCCTACATGGAAGAGTTTTAACTTTTGCCCAAGGTGGAAAACTCGCAAATCCTGAAATGACCGTTGTAGCAGTCGGCGGTGATGGAGACGGATTAGGAATAGGAGCTGGTCATTTTGTTGCAGCAGGAAGACGCAATATTGACATGACCTACATCATATTTGATAATGGTGTATATGGGTTAACTAAAGGACAAGCTTCCCCAACACTAAAGCTTGGTGAGAAAACAAAATCACTCCCATCTCCAAACACCAACTATAACGTAAATCCTATTGGATTGGCAGTCGCCAGTGGGTTTACATTTGTAGCACGTGGCTATTCCTATGATGTTAGACATCTGAAAGATCTGATCATCAAAGCTGTTCGTCACAAAGGTCTTTCCTTCCTTGACGTGTTACAACCATGTCCAACTTACAATGATATCAACACAAGAGATTGGTATGCGGGAGTAGATTTAGCACAAGAATCTATGGAAAGACACTCTAGAATCTATAAACTTGAAGATATGCATTTTGACCCTATGGTACATTATGATGATGAGTCAGAAGTTAATGAAAAATTGTCTCAAGCTTTGATTAAATCTCTAGAATGGGGGCAAAAAATTCCTATAGGGGTATTTTATCAAAATGAATTAATTTCTCAATATTCTACTAGACTGACTGATAGAATTCCTAATTATCTTGAAAATCCACCTGCAAAACAAAAAATTTCTGAAAACGGATTACCTGTTACTGATGTTTCAGAAATACTTGATTCTCTTAGAATTTAGAACATGAATAACCTAATGAGTTATAGACTAGTTTATTCGTAGATCACCTTACTGTTGAACATAAACGAGGCAAATAAAATATTTAGAAAATCTATTATCAAAGGGTTCTTTGAGCCACAACTTCTTAATCTTGATTTTAAAAAATCTGGAGTTAAACATCCCCTCATAAACGAAGATGGGTTAATGCAATCTGATTTACTTCATATATTTTTTGATGTGGATACAGGGTCTGATTATCCTGATGGTGACGAATGGTTTATTGTAGAATTACTTTTTCCTCATGATATTAAACTTCCAGATTCATTGAAGGGACCTGATTATTTTACTACCATTTCAGTTGAAGATGGGAAAAAATTTTGGCATCATCGTGAATTAATTCGTTACAAATACGGTAAATCAAAAAAACTTGATAATGCATTAGAATTTTTAGAATTAAAATACAAAGAACTACATGGTTTACTTGAACCACTTCAAAAAGATCTCAAGTAGTCACATTCCAATTATTTCCTTTGAAAATATATTTTTTATTTTCTGATCTTGCAGAATTGAGACGCCATCTTGTTGACTCTGGATCAAATTTGTAAATTACTTCCAAAATATCTGAGGGTAGTTTTTCAGGATTTAGGTGATATGGAAGTAACTCTAAAACAAAATCTATTTTTTCAATTGCATTATTGTACCATTGTTTATCTTCAATATCTATGTCAAAAATTATTTTTGGCTTTCCTAAAAAATTTATTTTGATCTTTAAAGCATTTCCACTGCCTCTCCGCCTTTTCATTTCTTTGAAAACATCTTTCATTTTCTCCCAACGGCTAAAATCAAACCATTTGAAAAATTCTTCGTTAAAAGTAAGTGGTATATCTAAATTCAAAAAACTGACGAAATTTTCATCATTTGATTCAATTTCTTCTTGAATTATCGTAAATCTGGAATTTAAATATCCATAAATTACTTCAATCTCCCAAGGTGATATCCCGTAATACTCTAACGATATTTTTAGATTATCTTCAATCATTAATTAAAAATCACAAAAATTGTAATTAAATCTTCAAATCTGGTTCTTCTAGCCCAAAATTCTCATCAAAATTAAAATTATGGAGAAATAGATGGTAATTAATGAAAAAAGAATTTGTAGTAAGAAGTATTGATGCTTCACCTGAAGGTTCACCGTATGTTGTAGTCTCACTATCATCAATTAAAGACCTTAAAGAAGGAAACACATCTACACCGTCTCCTTTTGGCAGCCCAAAAGTAATGGGGTTTACTAACATGAACGATATGATGAAGGATCTCAACAAAATGTTTTCTGGAATGGGTGGAATGGGCATGCAAAGTGGAGTTACACAGCTGAAACTGGAGATGCATGAATACAAAGAAATGGGTTTGTCTGTAGGTGATAAAGTCTTTCTTGAACTAACCAAAGAAGAAACTCTGGGTATATGATCAGTCTATTTTCTCTTTTTTGTTTCTAATTATTTTAGATGGTATTGATGAATTTCCAAAGGTAGAATATGCATATTGTTCCAATTACGAATAACATTGGTTTCCACGCGAATACTGGAATGCTAGGTGTTGCAAGCTTTACTTTATAATTATCAACAATCGTATGAACGCTTTTTTTGATTTTATCGTGCCAAATCTTATAATCTACTTGATATTTTTTCAATATTTCTTCAACTTCATATACTACAGGTGTTCTTTGGGATACTAAGTGCTGAAGATAATCTCTTGAAACTTCAACTTCCGCATGGATTCCGATTAAACCTTTTTTGAGATCTACTAATCTAACATGCATTTCCCAAGGTTTCTTGAGTTTGAGATTCAAACCATTTCCAATTTGATCAGGTTGTTTGTGTTCAAATTTAACTTTAGTAAAACCTTCACTGGTAAAAATTCTCATTAATTCGTCAAAGCTCTTCTTAACTACAATGTGTAGTTGTTCAACTCCCTTATTATCTACATCAATACTATGTCTTAATCCATCACGAAATGAAATTGTTTTGGGATATTTGGTTAGGTACTCCATTAATTTGTCCCCCCAAAACCTCTATTTAAAGCAGAACTCATTAAAATTCTAATAATTCGGTGGATTTGTTAAACCTCTAACATATACGCACAGGTCTGGAGATATTGCTGTCTCTGTTGGATTAATTTTTCTGTCTGTCAACTTTGCTCCTGAATCTCTAATAATTGCAAACGGTTTGGATTCTGCACCCTCACCCATTTTGTGATTTGCGATTGTTGCAAGATTATCCACCACTGCTTGAAAAGTTACTTTCAATGGATTTCCGTCAAGATCTTTTTCAGATCTCATATCCAATACTGGCTCAATTCCTGCACATGAAATCGCCACCCCGGATGTTCCAATACGAACTGGCATCAATCTACTATCCGCCAAAATAACTCCCACATGCATTAAGAATTTTAAAAATATTTTTCTTCTAATTTGTTCTGCGATAATATAAGGATCCTTTGGATAAAGAACTATGTTTCCTTTTTTTACATTTGATTTATCAATTCCTGCATTTGGAGCCATTATGTTATCTGCTGAAGTAATAACAAAACCTGAAATCCCCCCAAAAATTTTGTCGGATTCTCTTAAAATTATTTCTGCAATTTCAGCTTTTATTTGAAATTTCTTAGAAACATCTATTCCTTTTATTGATGCCTTGACATTATTTAGATCAATTATTCTTCCTTGAGCATTGGAGATGTATTTTGTTGATATTACTATGACATCTCCCTCCTGTAACCTTTCATTGTTTTTATCTAATGTCTCTACCAATGCCTCAAAGATATCAAACCGATCTCATTTTCTTTCTGAAAATAGGTGTAATACGGTTAGGGGCACATCAAGTGTGATGATTCTTTTCTTTTTTACTGTTCTGAAAAGCTTTTAATCTGTAGAACTAGTTTTTTTGATTATGAATATTACTGAGAAGATACTTGCACGCGCTTCAGGTAGGGCACAAGTATCTCCCGACGATGTAGTTTTTGCAAATGTGGATAAAGTTATGATTCACGACGTATCTGGTCCAGGCGTAATCAAAGTATTTGACAAATTAAAGAAACAAGGCATTAATGTTGACAAATTGTGGGATCCATCAAAAGTTTGGGTTGCCGAAGATCATTTTGTTCCTTCTGCAGATAAGATCTCTGCTGAAAATATTGTGAAATTATCAGATTTCACAAAAAATTATGGGATTGAAAAACACTTCAAGTATGGAATGGGGCAATATGGAATTTGTCATACGTTATCTCATGAAGAAGCGATGGTGATGCCTGGAGAAGTATATGTTGGAGGTGACTCGCATACTAATACTACTGGCGCTCTAGGATCATTTGCTTGTGGATTAGGTCATACTGACGTTGCTTATGTTTTATTGAATGGAAAAATTTGGTTCAAGGTTCCTGAAACATTATACTTTAAGCTAAATGGAAAACTTCCAGAGTATGTAATGGCCAAAGACTTTATTCTAAAAATAATTGGCGATATTGGCACTGAAGGGGGTGCATACAAAACTATGCAATTTGGTGGAGGTGGAATAAATGAAATGTCAGTTGAAAGTAGATTGACTTTATGTAATATGACTACAGAAGCAGGAGCTAAAAATGGAATAGTTGAACCCGATCAAAAAGTTGTAGATTATCTTACAAGTAAAGGTGCCAGAGATATTTCATTAATTAAAGGAGATTATGATGCTCAATATCAAAAAATATACGAATACGAAGGTTCAGAAATGGAACCAATTGTAGCAAAACCCTTTTCTCCAGAAAACATTTCAATCGTACGAGAAGCTCCATCAGTAGACTTGGATAAATCATACATTGGTTCTTGCACTGGTGCAAAATACGAAGATTTGGAAGCAGTTGCCAAAATTCTCAAGGGACGAAAAGTAAAAATTAGAACAGAAATTTTACCTGCTGCAATTTCTATTTATAAACGAGCCATGGAAAATGGATTGCTCAAAATATTTCTAGATGCTGGCGCGACAGTTGGACCCCCAACATGTGGAGCCTGTTGTGGAGCTCATATGGGAGTCTTGGCAAAAGACGAAATTTGTATCAGTACAACAAATAGAAATTTTCCAGGACGTATGGGACATATTGATTCACAAACGTATCTTTCATCACCACTAGTAGCAGCAGCATCTGCAGTTACAGGTAAAATTACCGATCCGAGAGATTTGAAATGAAAGGAAACGTCATAAAATACGAAAGAGACAACATTGACACCGATGTCATTATCCCGGGACAATATCTCAAAATACATGATTATGCTGAGCTTGCATTACATGCTATGGAGGGATTGGATCCTAATTTTCACTCAAAGGTGAAGGAGGGTGATTTTATCTTGTCTGGACGAAATTTCGGATGTGGTTCATCTCGCGAACATGCACCAATTGCACTTTCTCATTCTGGAATAAAGGCAGTGCTTGCCCTTTCATTTGCAAGAATATTTTATAGAAATGCAGTAGATGGCGCATTTTTACTGCCTATAGAAATTGAAATGGATGCCTACTCGAATATTTCTGAAGGTGACGAAATTGATATTGATATTAGTAATAACACAATCAAAAATCTTACAAAAAAACAAACTTACAAGATGAAACCATTTTCAGAAATCATTGGAAAAATAATTGAATCTGGTGGCTTATTCAAGTACAAACCAATCTAAGATTATCATGGGAAAAACACTTTTTGAAAAAATATGGGATGCTCACATAGTAGTAGAAAAAAAAAATAATCCCTCTTTAATCTATATTGATAGACATCTTATTCATGAAGTAACTTCACCTCAAGCGTTTGATGGACTTCGTATGAATCATAGATCTGTAAGAAGACCTGACCTCACAATTGCTACAATGGATCATAATGTTCCCACAACTGACAGATCTCTCCCAATTTTAGATCAAACTTCTGCGATTCAAATACGAACACTTGAAAAAAATTGTAAGGATTTTGGAATTCAATTATTTGATATTACAAGTCATGATCAAGGAATTGTTCATGTCATTGGGCCTCAGTTGGGAATCACATTACCTGGAACCACAATAGTTTGTGGAGATAGTCATACTTCCACTCATGGTGCCTTTGGAACACTATCTTTTGGAATCGGCACTAGTGAAGTAGAACATGTTTTAGCCTCACAGACACTTTGGTTAGATAAGCCAAAACCTTTTGAAATTAGGGTGGAAGGTAAACGTAAGAATCCTCACGCTGTAACTGCTAAAGACATCATACTATCAATAATCAAAAATATTGGCACTGCTGGTGGTACTGGTACAGTTATTGAATATCGGGGAGATGGAATCAGTGATCTTTCAATGGAACAGCGAATGACTATTTGTAACATGTCAATTGAAGCAGGTGCACGCGCAGGTCTAATTGCTCCAGATGAGAAAACATTTGATTATCTTCGAGATAGAAAATACACCCCAAAAAATTATGAATCACTAGTAGATTATTGGAAAGATCATCTTAAAACAGATAGCGATGCAAAATTTGAAAAAATTTATACCTTACATATTGATAATATTGCACCTCAGGTAAGCTGGGGTACAAATCCTGGTATGACCTGTGATGTCACAGAGTCAGTTCCATCACCAGAAGATTTTTCCAAGGGTGATCATAATCAAAAGAAGGGTGCTGAAAAAGCACTTGAATACATGGATCTAAAACCTGGAATTCTAATTACTGAAATTAAAATAGATAGGGTGTTTATAGGCTCATGCACAAATGCTAGATTGGAAGATCTAATTGAAGCATCCAAAATCATCAAGGGACGAAAAATATCTCCACATGTTAGAGCCATGGTGGTTCCGGGTTCTCAAATGGTGAAAAAACAGGCTGAAGATCTTGGCATTGATAAAATCTTCACAGACGCTAATTTTGAATGGAGAGAATCAGGTTGTAGTATGTGTTTGGGAATGAATCCTGATATTTTATCTCCTGGTGAAAGATGTGCAAGTACTTCTAATAGAAATTTTGAAGGTAGACAAGGAACTGGGGGGAGAACTCACTTGGTAAGTCCAGTGATGGCCGCCGCCGCTGCAATAGAAGGACATTTTGTAGATGTTAGAAAAATGGATCTGAATTAAGATGCAATCTTTCAAAAAAATCAAAACTGTAATCACTCCATTAGATCAAGTGAATGTCGATACCGATCAAATTGTACCAAAACAATTCTTAAAATTGGTACAAAAATCTGGTTTTGGCAAGTTTCTTTTCTATGACTGGAGATATGATGATCAAGAAAATCTAAAGTCTGATTTTATCTTAAATAATGAAAAATACAAAAATTCTAAAATTCTTGTTGCGGGAGATAATTTTGGATGTGGTTCTAGTAGAGAACATGCAGTTTGGGCATTACAAGACTATGGTTTCTCAGTAATCGTTGCCCCTTCTTTTGCTGATATCTTTTACAGTAATTGTTTCAAAAATGGTCTTTTACCGATTGTTTTGGAAGAAAAAATAGTAGAAAAATTACAACGCGAAACAGGGATGATTGAAGTAGACCTGGAAAATCAAATAATTAAAACAAGTTCTGAAGAAATTCCATTTGATATTGATTTACACAAGAAACAAATTCTTTTGGAGGGGTTAGATGATATTGCTCAAACTTTACAATACGAAAAAGAAATCTCCGAATTTGAAAAACAATCTAAAACCCCATCTGTTTTATGATTTTTTTCACAGTTTTTTTGTGTCTTTCTAAAACCATTGGTGACTCGACATCTATCCACTCTGTATTTTGAATGTCATAGGCACTAATTTTTCCTTCTTTGGATAATTGTTGTAAAATGTCAAATGAAAGATTGATCTCTTTCTGTTTTTCTTTTGCTCTGATTCTTTTGATGATATCTTTTCCGAGAATGTAAATGCCTAGACACTCTGAAAATTGTAATTTCATAGTTGGTTTTTCTTTGAATTCCTTAATTATGCCATTTTCTACTAGTGCAAATCCTGTTTCTTCATTTCTTTTTGTTCTGGTTGCAATGCATGCAATACTATTTTTTTCTTTAAACACTTTTCTCATCTCAACTAAATCTATGGCACATAGGTTATCTACAAACCATAACAAAAATTCTGAATTTTCCTTGAGTTTATCTTCAATATGTAAAAGATCACCCCCTGTTCCACTCTGGGTATCTTGAACGAATGTAATCTTTTTTTTATTTTTGAAACTGCTGTAATAATTTCTAATTTGACCCCCCAATCCTTCGAAGTCAGAAATTATGATAATTTCCTTAATGAAATCAAATGAATTTAGATATCTTACAATATAGTCGATTAACGGTTTATCATTTATCGGTGTCATTGCTTTTGGAAAATATTCTGTATATGGCTTACCCCTAGTTCCCTTACCACCAGCTAGAATTATGGCTTTCACAGTCTAACGATATGATTTTTGTTTTCTTCTTCTTGCACCCGGTCCGCCAAACTTTTTTGGTTCTTTTCTTCTGGCATCGCCGCTAATCAGATACTTGTCAAAATCTGTAATTCTTTGTCTTAGGTCTTCTCTTGTGGATTTTGGAAATGGATGATCTTTAGGTTCTTTTTTAGATTTAGTCCATCCTATAAGGGCTCTTGAAATTCCAGTGGCTACTGCACCTGCTTGTCCCATAAATCCCCCTCCTCGCACTCTGACTGAAATATCTATCTTATCTCTTAAATCCCCAGTAATTTCTAATGGAATTAACATAATCTCACGAGCAGTTTCCTGTGGAATCATTTCGACAGGTACATTGTTTATTCTAACCTTGCCCCGTCCTTTTGTAATGTAAACATGTGCACTAGATGTTTTTCTAGTTGCAAAATAAATTTCTGTTTTTGGCGTTGTCATTCTGTCCAGCCTATTATCTTGCCAATCTCTCCCACTGTTGTATAGTTGGCAGAAGATCTTCTAATTTTTGCGTTTTCAAATTGAATTTTTTTAAATGCACCTAACTCTTTAGGCGAACCAATGTATGTTCTTAATCTTTTATGAGCTGCCACACCTGAAGGTTTCTTTCTTGGCAACATTCCACGAATCATTGTTTTCATAATTGTGTCTGGTCTTCTTGGATGTACTGGACCATGCCTTGGGTGAATTACACTATTAACTTCTAAAAATGCTCTATGCTCACTTATTAAATTTGATCTTGTTCCACTCAACATGATTTTCTCACAATTAACAACTGATACCCTGTTTCCGTTTAACAATAGTTTAGCGACATTAGAACATAATCGTCCTGCTATGTGGTCTGTAGCATCTACAACAATTGGTTTATCTATTGATACGACATTTTCTTGATTAGCCAAGTATCATCACTCCTTTCCCAGTTGGGTGTTTCACTATCAAATCAGAATAACTAATGATTTCCCCCCCATTTTCTAAAATCTTTGTAGCTGCAGAATTTGAAATTGAAAATGAGCAAAGTGTGATTTTATGATGAATATCTCCTGTTCCCAATACTTTTCCAGGAAACACTACTGTGTCGGCATCCTTTGTTAGTTGACCTATTCGTTTCAAGTTGATATTTCGTCTGGCACGGGATGGTTTTAATGCATATTCTGCCAACTTTGCCCAAATGGGGGCTTCATTTTTGACTGATGCCTTTTTTAGATCTTTTGCCATGCGTATGACAACTTGATTAACCATGTGAATAGTCCGACTTAAAACCCAAATATAATGTCTATGCTTAGTTTATTCTTCTAATTTGTCAATAATTTCTTTAAACTCTACTAACCTGTTACTGAGTTCATCTACTCCTGCAAGGATTATCTGTTCTGGTTTTAATGCTCCTGTTGACTCTACTGTGAGAATTCTCTCGTCTTCTTTGTTGGTTTCGGTGAGAACTGCAATGTTTGATGAATTCCACTTTGCATGTTCTGTACCTCTACCCAGTCTTGCATAGCATTCAATTTTGATTCTCTGTCCTGGTGCCAGTTGAACAATTGGAATTTTATCTGAAGTTGGCTTTACCGACTCATCCTCCGATGTTAATTCATTTGATAAGATCGTTCTTGTAATATCGGAGTCTCCAGAATCTAGAACCAACATAACTTTACAATTAGAACAACCTGTTTCACTTTGACAATCACATTTTGATGGTTCATTAAACCTTGATAGATCTGTCCTAATTGGAATTAAGCCTAATCTATGCGCCAAACCTTCATCTGGCAATACTGATGAATTTTCTATAATGTCTACTGTATCTATGGCAAATATCGGAATACCGTTTAAACAGATACGTCTAAGTGCATTTGCATACTGTAAAGAAATTCCTTTTAACTTGATTGAAATTTTTTGATTATCCTTGTTAACAATCTCTAAAGAAGACAAATCCTAGAGGAAAATTTTTGAAGTCCACATAAAAATCTAGCTGGTTTTACGTTAAGATGATAAAATTTTTACGTGATTTAATCAAACCCATTTTAGGCATAAAAAAACTGGTTTTCTAAACTGTCTTATTTACTATCTCTCTACTTTCCATTTTTGTCTTTAACTGCAACAATTACTAGTCTCTGGAATCTACCTCTTAACTTATAACCACATTATATAACAAAAAAATGTTAATTGAAACGTACTTCCAAAATAGCAATCATTTCAGGTATTGTAGCTGTTATACTTATTTCTGCAGCATTAACGGTACATTTCAGACTTTCAGAAACGGAAAAATCTGAAATAGCATCAGGAGCTGAACAAAATGAAAAAGAAAGTGCGAGTCAAGTAGCAAATGAGATTGTAAATAGTCTTCAAAACAAGCCAGAGTCAGAAGAAAATGATAATGCCGAACAAGGTGAAAATGCTGAACAATCTGAAACCACTCTCCCATCCTATGTAAAAATAGTCGATGGAGTACAGGTAGTGACAATAGATGCCAAGGAGTTTAAATTCACACCGTCTGAAATACACTTAAGTGCAGGAAATGCTAAATTCATTCTCATCAATAACGGTGTAGGTGCACACGAGCTTGTCGTTTATGATGCTTCTAAAAAAGAGATAGTAGACAAAGCAGAACTTGCAGAAGACGAGGAAACCCTGATGAAAAATGTCCTCTTTGAAATAGATGAACTCGAGGCAGGGCAATCAAAGGAAAGCGATATCATGAATCTCGAAAAAGGATCATACATCATAGGATGCCACATACCAGGTCACTATGAGGCAGGTATGAAGGGAATTTTAACCATAGAATGATGTAATATTTTGGAAACTCGGAGTCAAGTATTAAAAACCATATTCTAAAAAATAACTAATTTTGCAAGACTGTTTTTTCCGTATAGATAAATACCAAATTATCCTATGATATTTCAGAAATGACGGATGTTACAATAGTGAGATATTCTCACGAAGGTGAAAAATTTGAGATTTTGGTAAAGCCTGATCCTGCACTTGATTACAAACTTGGAAAGAAAAAAGATATTTCTGCAATCATGGTTTCTGATGAGATTTATACCGATTCTGGAAAGGGGACTAAACCATCAACAGAAAAATTAATCAAGGCTTTCAAAACTGAAGATGTCTTAGAGATTGCTGAGATAATGCTTCGAAAAGGCGATCTAAATCTTACTACTGAACAACGACGTAAGATGGTAGAGGAGAAGAGAAAACAAATTGTTTCATATATTGCCAAGACTTTTGTTGATCCTAGAACTCATTTACCTCATCCACCAGTGAGAATTGAACAAGCATTAAAGGATGGAAGAATAACAGTAGACCCACAAAAAAGTGTAGATGAACAGGTAAAAGATATTGTAGAAAAATTGCGTTCAATCATACCTATGAAATCTGAAAATATTGATCTTGAAATAACTATACCTGCACAATATGCTTCTCAATCTTTTGCTGTTCTAAAATCTATAGGGTCTCTAAAAAAAGAGGAATGGCAAAATAATGGTTCCTTAAAAGCAATACTTGAAATACCCGCTGGAGCAAGGCCAAACGTGATTGATAGATTAGGTTCTATAACAAAAGGTTCTGCTACAGTTGAGGTTATGAAATAATGGATAACAAAAGAAAATATGTTATTCCTGGCGATATAGTGACAACTGGACCGTATAGACCTGAACAAAATGTGATACTTGATGGTAACAAAATTATTTCTACCACAATAGGAATTTCAGAAATTTATGATGATTCTGTTAAAGTAATTCCTCTAACTGGAAAATACATTCCAAAGATCAACGATCTTGTAATTGGAAAAGTCGTATCTCACACATCATTATCCTGGGAATTGGATATCAATTCATGTTATGTGGGATTTTTACCTGCACAAGATGTTTTTGGAAGAGATTTTTCAGCACATGCTGATGAGCTTTCCTCAAAGTTGAAATCAGGCGATCTCGTCGCAGCTAGAATTGCTAATTTTGATAGAACGAGGGATCCCCTTGTCACCATAGCTGATAGAGATCTTGGTAAGAGTGATTCTGGACACTTGGTCAAGATTTCTCCTAGCAAAGTCCCACGTCTTATTGGAAAAAGGGGAACTATGATTCAAACAATTGAAATGGCTACGGGTGCTGCTATTACCATTGGCCAAAATGGTTGGGTAGTGGTTTCATGTGAGACTCCCGAGGGATTATTAAAGGCTGTAAAAGCAATACAAATGGTAGATGAAAAGGCACATGTTGCTAATTTAACTGATCAAGTGAAAGAAATGTTAGAATCAAAAGGTGAA
>JAEMQG010000032.1 GCA_022758935.1 Candidatus Nitrosopumilus sp.
AAATTTGATCTACTAATCTCACCAACAGTTCCAATTTTACCATTTAAGATTGGTGAGAAAATAAATGATCCCGTCGCTTTATTTCTTATTGATATCAACACTGTCACTGCTAATCTTACTGGAAAACCTGCAATATCAATTCCATATACAATATCAAATGGTTTGCCAATTGGAATCCAGATTATTGCAAATTCGATGAATGATAAATTATTACTCCAAGCAGCACATGCGTTAGAAAAAACTGTAAAATTACCCGAGGTTCCAATTTGACAAAAATCGGATTGGAGATTCACAGTCAACTAACAAAGTTGGAAAGCAAGTTATTTTGCTCATGTAAGGCAAATTATAGAGAGTTTGAACCAAATACCAACATCTGTCCAATTTGTATGGGTTTGCCAGGTAGTCTCCCCAGATTAAATCAAAAAGCTGTTGAAAAAGCAACTATGATTGCCATGGAACTAAATTGTACTACTCCTGAAAAAATTGCATTTTTTAGAAAAAATTATTTTTATCCAGATTTGCCAAAGAATTTTCAAATTACACAATTAAACATCTATGGAGATACTAGTGTTGGAGGTAAAGGAATAGTCATGGTGGGGGAGAAAAAGATACACATCACTCGAATCCAACTAGAAGAAGATCCGGGCAGACTAATTTATGAGGGTAGTTCTGAAAAAAACCTAGTAACTTTGGTGGATTATAATCGTGCAGGTACACCTTTAGTAGAGATTGTAACTGAGCCTGACTTTGAAAATCCAAAAGAAGTAAGAGAATTTCTGAATATTTTATCTAGTTTGTTGGAAAATCTCGGCGTTTCAGATCCTAGCTTAGAGGGGGCAATGAGAGCAGATGCTAACGTATCCATTGAGGGAGGAAACAAAGTTGAAATAAAAAATATTGGATCATTTCATGATTTAGAAAAAGCGGTTCACTTTGAAATTACACGTCAGCAAAGTCTACATTCACGAGATATTCCAATTATTCAGGAAACACGCCATTGGGATGATAAAAGAAAAATCACCATTTCTTCAAGATCAAAAGAAGAGGATTTAGATTACAGATATTTTCTTGAAGGTGACATCCCTTGGATTAGAATAGGAAATAAAGTTAAAGAAAAATTAAAATCAGAAGTGCCTGAAAGCATCAGTTCTAAAAAACAACGCTATGTTTCAAAATATGACATTCCAGTTCAGGTTGCAGATGTACTGTCATCTGATAAATTTTATTCGGATTTATTTGAAGATGCACATACAAAAGAAAATGCCAAAGAAGTTGCAAACATTATAACAACTGACTTAATGGGACTGGTAGATACCAGGGAGAAAAGAGAATCTTCAAAATTAACATCATTGCATCTAAAAGAGATAGCTGATTCAATACAATCAGGCAAGATTGCAAGAAATTCTGCCAAAAACGCACTAACCGAAATTGTAAAAACTGGTAAGGAGTTATCCAGAATAATCTCTGAGTTTGATCTGGGTAATGTCTCAGATGAATCTGAATTATTAAAAATTATCGAATCAGTAATTTCTGAAGAACCACAAGCTGTAGAGCAAGCAAAATCCAATCCTCAGACTATTAATTATCTGGTAGGAAAGGTAATGCAAAAGACAAACGGAAAGGCAGATCCCAAATTGACTTTGGATTTATTAAAAAAGAAAATTTAATACTTTTCTTATTAATTCTGAAATAATTTTGTTTTGAAGCCTTGTTAGAGAATATTTCTGATTGTACTAGTAATTTGGGATGGTTTGACTAGACCTAATTTTATGTCGCCTCTTATCTGATTAAACGTTAGTTCTTTATTATTAAAATTTGGTAACCAATTATTTGTAAATGTTTTTGTCAGAACATTCTAAATGTATCTATGTACTTGATGATTTAGAAAAATAAAAAGAAATTAAAAATGATGACCTAATCTAATCAATTAATTCGGTCCAACCTTTGACGAAGACTGAGTTCTTGTGAAGAGGTACTGGTTGTCCCACAGTAAAGTCCATTGGTCTCATCCAAAAGATTGCCTTTGTTGGGCAAACACCGATGCATGCTCCATCTGTGATGCATCTTTCTGGGTAGAAGACAAATGCCTTACCTCTCTTCCAGCCTTCGACTGGTTTTACTCTAAGTACATCTGGTCCCAATGTTGTACAGATTTCTACACATAGTGCACATCCAATACACATTTGTTCGCTGATGTCTGGAAGTATTGCTACTGGCATAACAAAATTCTCTTATATTTTGACCTTAATATGATTTACCAAAAAAATGAGAGCTAAAACGCCGTTTGACATTTTTATCGCCATTCAAACAGATTAGAAATCACTTGCATTTATTACAATTACAAGTAACCATGGTTTCAACCCACCATATCTTGTGATCATTTAGAAAATCAAAAAAAGTATTGAATTTAGGAAAATAATCTAGAATAACGATTTGTGGATATTTTTTTTAATTTTATCTTTTAACTCTGGAGTTATCTCTTCGGGCTTCATATTATGATCTTTTGTTGCATGCACTGCACATTGTGCCAAAATATCATCTTCAGACTTACCTTTGGCAATAAATCCGCAATCAAATCCAACTGAACTGCATTTGAATTTTAACATAAATTTGTGTTGTTTTAAGTAAGTATAAAGTTATGGAAAAACGTGCTTTAACTTCACAGAGATGGGCATTTCTCAGACATTATTTCTCACAATATAATACAAGTCAGTTAAGGAAAAACGACCGTCATTTATTGTGCCCTTCCATACTTGCATGACCTTGTTCATTACCTGTAAAACAGGAAAAGTAAGTGTCAATCGGGTTTGTTCATTCCTAATTTTTCTAATTCCCAAGTGACGGCGGGTTTAGGAAGTCCAATCATATCTATAGTCCCGAGTTATCAGTTATGCTGCATTAGATTAGACCCCACACTGCAAGAGTCAAAGTATACATCCTTCACTATTAATGGTAAAGTATAGTAATTTTATGACTGATCTTTCTTTAGAAGACATTGAATTTATAAAAATTCTGGCAAATTCAGATTCCACCATACTGCAAGCAGGGATGAATGAAGCAACTAGATACAGACTTGATTTTCAAATAGGAGTTATTTTACGGCAATATTATAAAGAAAATACTATGAATACCAGAACAGGATGGATAGAAAGATTCAAAAAAGTTGGAATTACAGAAGATGAGGGCAAATCTGCAATTGCGTGCGCCAGAAGACTCGGAATAGACATATCTTGATTTATAAAAAATCTTTTTAGATATGAATTTTTTAATCTAGTAACTTGTCTGATTTTGCTTTTATTCCGAGTGAATCTCAAATCCAAACTTCAAACATCTACAAATTTATGAATAAACACGCCATTTCATCATTAAATGAATTAATTCACAGGGCAAATCAAAATTTAGAATGGTTTTGGGAGGAAATTGACAGAGATGTTGGAATCATCTGGGACAAACCTTACAAAAAAATTCTAGATACTTCAAAAGGAATTCCATGGTCTAGATGGTTTATTGGTGGTAAAACCAACATTTACAATTCCTGTGTAGAAAAGTTTGCTAAAAAAGATCCAAATAAAATAGCATATCATTTTGTATCTGAAGATGGAACAACTTCTCAAATAACTTATTTTGAATTGGAATGTAAAATTGGCAAGCTTGCAAACGCACTTAAAAAATTAGGTGTAAAAAAAGGAGATGTGGTTGCAATATATCTTCCAATGATAGAAGAAGCAATTTTGGCAATTCTTGCATCTGCAAAAATTGGCGCCATTCAAACTGTGATATTTTCAGGCTATAGTTCTGAATCGCTACAAATTAGATTACAAGATTGCAAGGCAAAAGTTCTTTTTGTTTGTGATGGATTTCAGAGGAGAGGAAAATCAATATCACAAAAGCAAATAATCAACAAAGCAGCAAAGGACACAAAAATTGAAAAAATAATTCTAGTTCCTTACAAAAGAGTTGATACGTTTAATGAATCTGAAAAAATTATTTTTTATGAATCACTCATATCTTCTGAAAGTTCCATTTGTCCTACGGAAATCATGGATTCTGAAGATCCTTTGTTTATCTTGTATACCTCTGGAACTACTGGAAAACCAAAAGGAGTAATTCACGTACATGGTGGATTTTCAGTTTTTGCAGGATACCAGGCGGCATATTTGATTGACACACACAGTCACGATGTTGTTTTTTGGCCTGCAGATATAGGCTGGATAACAGGATTAGTATGGAATGTTTATGGTCTATTGATTATGGGTGCAAGTGCAGTAATTTATGACGGTGCGCTAGATTATCCAAATTTTGATAGAATATGGAAGATATTAGATGATTATAGTATAACAATTTTTGGAATATCACCAACAGCAGTCAGAATGTTTAAGAAAAATAACATTGAGCCATTAAAATCCCACAATCTTGATAAAATCAAAAACATACCTACTACTGGAGAACCACTGGATGAAGATTCATGGTGGTGGTTATTTGAAAAAGTAGGCAACAAGAAAATTCCAATCATGAATTTATCAGGAGGAACTGAGGTAGGTGGTGCAATGCTGTCTGTTTTTCCTGGAATGAAATTAAAACCTTCGACAGTGGGAATTCCGTGTCCTGGAATGAATCTTGATATCTTTGACGATGATGGAAAGTCGGTTCTTCAAAAAAATGGATATCTTGTAATAAAATCTCCTTGGCCTGCAATGACAAGAGGGTTACTTAATGATGATAAAAGATATCTTGAAAATTATTGGTCACAATTTGAAAATATTTGGTTTCATGGAGACTATGTTTTTGTCGATGGCGATGGTTTGTGGTATATGAGAGGAAGAACAGATGATGTAATTAATGTATCAGGACATAGAATGAGTACCATTGAAATTGAGCATATAATAATTTCTCATGATAAAATTTCAGATGCAGCTTCAATTGCAATTCCTGATGAGATTACAGGTGAATCTATTGTGATCTTTTTTGTATCTAAAAATAAATCTGAAACTATAGCGGACTCTCAAATTTCAGATTACATATCTGAAAAAATTGGCAAGCTTGCACGTCCAAAATTGGTGTATCAAATATCGGATCTTCCAAAGACAAGAACTGGAAAAATTATGAGGCGGTTGTTAAAGGCAAAACTACTTGGATTGCCTCTTGGAGATTTATCATCATTAGAGAATCCTCACGTATTAGATGAAATTTCAAAACTTGTATGATCTGATACAATTGTCGGTTTTTCTCCATTTTGTCAAGATGTTTAATAGTGTCACTTCCTAAATTTTCATGAAATCATTTTTTTATTTATCATTAAATTGACAGAACCGTTTTGTAACACAAACATGTTATTTTTTGAATTTTCACAGAAAACACATGATAGCAATTCAAACTAATTTGTCCAGATCCATATTTAGTACAGATGCTTTCAGTTCTTTTCCATAACCCCCGTTATCATCTTTTTGTAATTCAACTTCTGATTCTTCTGCAATATGGAAGACAGTTTTGTGAGTTACTGAAACGGCATCAGCTATTGGCCTTACCCAAATCACTTCAAAAGTTAGATTGCTACCAAAGTGTGGAACCACTACATGATTTCCTTTAATCAAAAGATTACTTTCAAGAGCCTCTGTAAGATAGCGTTCATCAATTGGGGGAGTTGCTTCAAGTGAATATACTACAACTATTTCAGCATCTACTGCTTTGATTTTTCTTACAGTGATAGTATCGCCTATTTCAACACCTGAATTAATAGATGTCAATCCATCAATTCTGATGATTCCCTTTCTTTCATCGGATGGATATGGAGGAAGGTATTTTGCAACGGTTCTTTTTTTACCCTTAATTTCAATTACGTCCCCCGTAGAGGCATTTAATGCATTCATAGAATCATAATCAATTCTTGCAACTCCACGTCCAATATCTCGTGGGTATAATTCTTGAACAGTTAATTGAATGGAATCTTTAGTTTCCATGATTTTCTAAATTTTGTGTAAACTTAAGATCATGTGTGTTTTTTTGAACAATACAAATAGTTTAGGCTCAAATCAGTAGTCATGATTAGAAAAACAACCGATATTTGTAATCAAATGGTGAAATTCACATTATTTTAGGGAATGTGAACCACTTTTATCAACAATTAGTAAAAAGAGAAAACCCCATTTTTATTTCTAAAAAATTAGTTATGACTAGAATAATGATCTAGTATGATGTGCTGGAAGTTGTTTGAGGGTAATGCAAATCATGGCAGGTGATGAAAATTCTGTAGAGGAACAAATGATCAATTGGATGTCAAATTAAAACTTCATTGTTGTGAAGCAGAATATGCAAAGAAGTTAAAAGAAAAAGAGCAGAAATTGGGTTGCAATTTTAACATAATTGGTATGCACATCAAAACAACATGATCTTGATTATTAAGAACAAAGAACGTGGTAAAGATTGCAGGGCAAATAATTTTCCATGTATCGGGATAAATGACGATTCCGCAATAGAGAAGATGGTTTTACCAAAACTAGAGAAAATGAAATACTACGAATGACTTGTAAGGTCAGAATAGTCATTGTAAGATAAAATATCTCAAATGTCAGAGTTTCAGTTAAAGAGAAAATTCCAAAATGCAAAATTTCAGGATGCAAGTTTAGGCATCAATTTTGATATAACATGTTGTACTGAAATAGATTGTTGTATTGAATGAGCACCAGATTCATGAGAAATTGGGTTTGAATTTCTAACTGAAGCGAGGTTGCAATAATTACGTTTCTTATCTCAGATGGTTTTTCAATTTTAAAGTCGATGAGAAGATCAAACCCAGCATAATGAAATAACCAATATCAAGTAAAATTACATCGTAGTTATTTTTCAATAGATATTCAAGTTAGTTTTACCATTAATTGTACTTTCAAAATCAGGATTTACAAGTTATGAAATATCTGAAAATATTCACTAAATTTGTAGCATTCTCAATGTGAATGATTTTCATAATACATGAAAGACTAAAAAATTCAGAATTGTGAATGTGTATATTTGGACAAACATGAAGCAGTAGGTCATATAATTGACTATGGAGATTTGTTTTGTTGATTTAAATGATATTGGAATATACAAAAATAGGTCACATTATGAACATACACAATATTATCTTTATGAAAGAATCGATAATGGTATGTCAAAACTTGTTTGGAATGTAATAAATGACAAAAATATCACTGTTGAAAAAAATATCATTATACCAGAGAATAAACACGATGAACTCCAATATCACGGCACTCATTTGAATCAAGGATTGAATTATTATAAAAAAATAAACGCGTCATAGATTCAACCAACTTTTATTTATACACGGTAAAATGCACCGGCATATTATTATCCCAATATATACACCATAATTTTATTCACATTTACTATTTTTAAAAATGTCTAAATCGTGTGTTTATTTTGACTCTATCATAAAAAAAATGATGTTAGATATTTGAAAATCTCAAGAAAAATTGGGTTTAATCATACTTGTGTCGGCACATTGATGGTCATTCTCTAGTTAAACATATTGATCTCATCCATAAAATAAGCTGACAGCCTACACTATTTTTCAGGTTATATGTTTAGCATTATGCAATTATCAGGTAGGCAAAAAACTGCATCTGAATGGAATATCAAAGGTAATGCACTTGAAAAGTTGTTCAAATATGAAAATGCCATCAAGTGTTATGACAAAGCGCTAGAAATTAATCCAAATTATGCCGATGCGTGGATTAACAAAGGTAATGCACTTGATAATTTGGGCCTGTATGAAGATGCGCTAAAGTGTTATGAACAACTGATAGAGATTCATCCAGATAATGCAGGTGCATGGATTAACAAAGGTAATGCACTTGATAATTTAGGTAAACATGAAGAAGCTCTCAAGTGTTATGATAAAATAATTAGATATGATCCAAATCATGCAGATACTTGGTTTAACAAAGGGATCACATTGGGTAAATTAGGCAAGTATAATGAATCTATTAATTGCTATGATGAGGTATTAGGCATTGATCCAAATCATGTATCTGCCTTGTATTCCAAAGGTAACACACTTGATAATTTAGGCAAGTATGAAGAAGCCATCAGTTGTTATGATAAAATATTGAAGAATACCCCAAATGATTCAATTGCTTGGTTTAACAAAGGTAACGAACTTTTCAATCTAGGTCAACACGACAAAGCTATAGCTTGCTATGACAAATCATTAGAAATCAATCCAAATCATACAGATACTTGGTTTAACAAAGGTAATGCATTTGGTAAGTTAGGCAGATACGAAGATGCAATTAATTGTCATGATAAAATAATAGAATTTGATCCAGCCAATGCAAATATTTGGTTTAACAAAGGTAACACGCTTTTCAATCTTGGCAGGTATAAAGAAGCAATGAAATGTTATGACAACACAATTGAGATTAATCCGAATTATTTGAATGCATGGATTAACAAAGGCATCATATTTGGTAAGTTAGATATGTTTAATGACACAATCACTTGTTGCGACAAGGCTCTTGAGATTGACCCTAATCATTCGTCTGGTTGGATAAACAAGGGTGTTGCACTAGAGAATTTAGGTAAATATGAAGAAGCTAAAAAATGCCATGATAGAGTTAAGCGAGATTGAAATTAATTTAAATAAATGTGGATAAATTAGAAAACCTATGAAAAAAATTTTTGTTAATGGTTATGGTTCCATTGGAAGCAGAATAACGTCTTTCCTAAAAGACGATCCTGAAATCTCTGTAATTGGTGTAGGAAAATATTCTCCAGATGATGATGTCAATATAGCAATTTCTAGAGGATTAGATGTGTATGTTCCTGAAATAAAGTTAAATGAATTTAATAATTTCAAAATATCGGGCACGATAGAATCCGCTCTGGATGATTGTGATTTAGTAATTGATGCTGCACCAGGTGGATATGGTTATAGGAATAAGAAAATCCTATACGAACCAAGAAATTTAGCTGCCATATATCAAGGTGGAGAAACTATATTCGGAGATGAAGCGGTGTCAGATTTACTGTTTAATTCTAGAGTAAATTATGATTTGGCACGTGGTAAAAAGCATGTCATGCAGGGTAGCTGCAATGTTACCGGCATGGGAAGAATTTTAGAACCGTTAAGAAACAAGTTTGGTGAACGATTAATTCGATTTGATGTGATCCTGGTAAGAAGGTGGGCAGATATCGAGCAAACAGAAAAAAAAGTAACAGACACCATAGAAATGACAGAAGCCCCACATCACGGAGATGATGTTAAGACATATTTTGGAAAAGATGCACCACTTTTTGTTCGTGCAATTAAAGTACCAACTAGACAAATGCATTTACACATCATGGATATTCGTTTCAATGGAATGGCTCCAAAACCTTCTGAAATACATGAAATTTTTACAAATGAATTTGGCGTAGCAACCCTGTGGACTGCCAAAGGAACAAAAGACGTTAGAGATTATGCCACAAGTATGGGATTTAGTTTCACAGATACTAATATGATTCACATTCATGCAAACATGACTGTTTCAATTGGAGATACAGTACAAATGATGTATTCAGATGATCAAACAGGAATTGTAATTCCAGAAAATCACATGTTGCTTCAAGCTATGCTGTTTGGAAAATCATACAAAGATGCATTTTTCCATACTGAATCAATATTCAAAATGAATGAAAAAAAACAGAAATTAGAAAAACAGTTTGCAAAGAAAAATTAATTCTACTTTTTTATACGTTCTATCCTGATTCTTTCAGGAATATTTTTTGTAACCTTCTCAACAATAATTCGGATATTGTCGATTTCAAGTTTATCTCCTTCTCGAGGTATATCTTGTAATCTTTCATGTAATAATCCATTGAGTGTACTATAGTCGTCTCCTTCCGGTAGTTCAGATTTAAAAATCTCATTAATACGCCAAATGTCAATTTCTCCATTTGTAATTATTGTATCTTTATCAATCGATTCAAAATCCTTTGGGGGTGTGTCGTCAGTTTCATCTTCAATATCTCCAACTATTTCTTCGATCAGATCTTCCAGTGTTACTAATCCCTCAACACC
>JAEMQG010000062.1 GCA_022758935.1 Candidatus Nitrosopumilus sp.
AGATAGGATAATTCTTTCAGGAATAGTTAGAGTAGAACAAGAATCAGTAGCAGGAATTCCAAGAGGTCATAGTGGCTTGTACCGATTACGAATTGAGGGAAACAATATTGAGTTTTTGGGGGGCAGAGGTTCAAAAACTTCACGTAAGATACAAAGAGAAGAAGTTTCTCCAGAAGATGAAAAAATGATTAAGACACTTTCACAAAGTCCTGATGTTTATCAAAGATTAATTGATTCTTTTGCACCACACATACAAGGACAATCTCTAATCAAAGAAGCTATTTTGTTATTGATTGTGGGGTCTACTCAAAGACTACTAGGAGATGGAAGCAAAATTAGGGGCGACATTAACGTATTTCTTGTTGGCGATCCAGGTACTGCAAAAAGTGAGATGTTAAAGTTTTGTGCTAGAATTGCGCCAAGAGGTTTATACACATCAGGTAGAGGTTCAACTGCGGCAGGTCTCACAGCAGCTGTAGTTCGTGATAAAACGGGAATTATGATGTTAGAAGCAGGCGCTGTAGTTCTTGGTGATCAAGGGCTTGTATGCATCGATGAGTTTGATAAGATGAAACCCGAAGATCGTAGTGCATTACATGAAGTAATGGAGCAGCAATCTGCTAGTATTGCAAAAGGTGGTATTGTTGCTACACTAAATGCAAGAACATCAATTTTGGCAGCTGCAAACCCAATGTATGGAAAATATGATCCATTCAAAAATATTACAGAAAACGTAAATTTACCAATTCCATTATTAACTAGATTTGACCTAATTTTCGTAGTTCGAGATATTCCTGGAAGAGAAAAAGATGAAAAAATTGCAAGACATATAATTGAATTGCATACCCCTCAGGGAACTGACAAACGTTCTGTAATTGACGTGGACACTCTAACAAAATATCTTTCATATGCAAAAAGATCCAGTCCTAATTTAACAAAAGAAGCAGAAGAAAAGATTCTGGAATACTATCTACAAATGAGAAATGTAGAATCTGAAGAAATGATCACAGTTACACCTAGACAGCTAGAAGGTATTATTCGACTCTCAACTGCACGTGCAAGATTACTCATGAAAGACAAAGTTGAAGAAGAGGATGCAGAACGTGCAATATTTCTCATTCAAAGTATGCTTCAGGATGCCGGTGTTGATGTCAATACTGGTAAAGTTGATCTTGGAGTTTTGCAAGGAAGACCACGCAGTGAGGTATCAAAGATGCAACTATTTATGGATATTCTAAAATCTATGGAGGGTGACAATAAAGTTTCAGTTGAAGAAAGAGCATTTGTAAAAGAATTAGAAAAGACAGAAAAATTTACTGAAGAAGAAGCAAGAAATTACATCAGAAGAATGCTTCGCGAAGCATCTATTTATGAATCAAAACCCGGTCATTATAACCGAGTATGAACATAGAAAAACTAGATCTTCTCAAACCTGCAATTGATTTTCTAATATCAGAGGGATTTTCAAATCTATATCCACCTCAAGCTGATTGTATCAAAGCTGGATTACTTGATGGAAAAAGTATTCTGGTCTCCGCTCCTACTGCAAGTGGAAAAACTCTTACTGCAACACTTGCAATAATTAACTATATTTCAAAAAATAACGGTAAAGTTATCTATCTTAGCCCACTAAGAGCACTAGCTTCTGAAAAATACATAGAATTTAAAAAACTAGAAAAAGTCGAATTAGGGAAAAAAATTAAAGTAGGTATATCTACTGGAGATTTTGAAAATATTGAAAAAAATCTAGAAAAAAACAATGTTTTAATTTTAACAAATGAGAAAATGGATTCTATAATCCGGCATGGAGCTGAATGGATTGATGAAATTGGACTAGTTATTGTAGATGAGATCCATCTTATTGGTGATGAAACTAGGGGGCCAACATTAGAGATGGTCTTAACAAAACTAAAACTACTACCAAGCAAACCCCAAATTGTAGGGCTTAGCGCAACCATTACAAATTCTGATGAGATTGCAAGATGGCTTGACTGTACACTGGTAAAAAATGATTGGAGACCCGTGCCGCTTTCTGAGGGTGTATATGATGACGGAAAGGTTTTGATGAGTAATGGCAAAAAATTTAATATCGAACCTAGCCTTTGTGGAATCCCTGTTGATTTAGGCGTACAGTCCGTAAAAGAGGGGGGCCAATCACTAGTTTTTGCAGAGACTAGAATTCGCTCAAGATCTCTTGCAACAAAGGCCGCTGATGTCATTTCACAATTATTGGAAAAAAAAGAATCTGAAGCGTTAGAAAAAATTTCAAAAAAACTTTTATCGAATAATGAACATACTGAATTAGTAAAGACTCTTGCAACATTGGTGAAAAAAGGAGTTGCGTTTCATCATGCAGGACTAAATCAAAATTGCAGACAAACAATAGAATCTGAATTTCGTAAGGGAACAATCAAGCTATTGTCATCTACGCCAACTTTGGCAGCTGGTGTGAATCTCCCTGCAAGAAGAGTTGTTATATCTAACATCAATAGATATAATGCAAAAGTTGGTGCTAACAGACCTATTAGCATCTTGGAGTACAAGCAACTCTGCGGTAGAGCTGGAAGACCACAATATGATGATTATGGAGAATCAATTATTGTTGGAAACGGAAACAGCGCGGATCTATTTGAATATTATATTAATGGTCAACCCGAACCCATCATCTCCAAAATCGTAGATGATAAATCACTGCGAACTCATGTGTTGAGTGTCATCGTAACAAATCCTGGAATTAAAAAAGAAGCAATCTTGGATCTCTTTTTACAAACACTTGGTGGTCTACAATCACGAAAAGCAACAATAAAGTTTGCAATTGACATTTCGCTACGATTCTTAGAAAATTCATTTCTGCTTATTAAAAGAGGTGAAAGATACGCTGCGACAGAATTTGGAAAAAAGACATCAATGCTTTACATTGATCCACTCACAGCAACTTACTTCCGAGATGCAATTGAAAACGTATCAAAAGAAAGAAAACACACTTTTGGATTTTTACATCTAATTACAAACTGTGGAGAATTTTTCCCCAAATTCTCACTTAGAAATAAAGACTATGAAACTGCAAGTTTGGTGATAGAAAATAACTCTTCAGAGCTTTTGGAGCCCATATCGGAATATGACTGCTCTAGGAGTTTACTTGCTTTACAGTCATGGATTATAGAATCCTCTGAATTGTCTCTTTCTGATGGTCTTGGAATTGAATCTGGTGATATGCATAGAATGATAGAGACTGCAGATTGGCTAAGTTACTGTCTTAGAGAAATATCAAAACACCTAGAACGTGCAGATTTGCTTGATGAGCTAGAGAATTTACGAAAGAGAATCATATACGGTATTCGAGAAGACTTGTTGGATTTAGTTAAGGTAAAAGGTATTGGAAGAATAAGGGCAAGGATACTCTATAAGCATGGAATTAAGACACTTGATGATTTAACAAGAATTCCGGTGAATAAATTAGCAGATATAGATAAAATTGGTTTAACCCTTGCAAATAACATAAAGTTAGAATTACATAAGGTTAGATAATTGGTCGAATTAATAATACCTGCAATAGTCTCATGCATTGTTGCATTTTTTACAGTATATGCCACAGTTCCTCCTTTGATCAAATTTCTGCAAAAACGTAATCTTACAGTTAGAGATGTAAACAAAAAAGACAATGTGATGATAGTAAGACCTGGTGGTCCATCAATTATTGCTGGAATTATCACATCTGAAATTGTTTTGTACATTTTTTTCGAAACAAACGAAATTCTTGCAATAATGATTACTAGTTTTATCGCATTTGTAATTGGTTATATTGATGATAGGAAGGTTATGGGAGGATGGTTTAAACCAATTGCTTTGGCAATTGCAGCAACACCAATAATCTTACTTGGTACATATGATTCAACTCTTTCATTTCCATTGTTTGGCTCGGTTCACATACCTGCTCTCTATCTTGGACTTGTTATTTTTATGATCCCAATTACTGGTAATACCATTAATTCTATTGACGTACTAAATGGCATAGCAAGTGGTTTTATGATCATTGCAAGTTTCTCATTAAGTATTTCATTGTTTATTTTACAAAACTATGAAATGGCAATAATCAGTTTACCTTTAGGGTTTGTTTCACTAGCGTTTTATAAATACCATAAAATTCCAAGTAAGATATTTCCTGGAGATTCTGGTGCTTTGACTTTGGGTGCCATGTATGGAACAATTGCAATTGTGGGACATGTAGAAATAATTGCAGCCGTGGCACTCTTACCAGCCGTAATTAACTCATTTTTGTTTCTCTCAAGCATGAAAAAAATTGTTGAACATCGCGAAATAAAAGGAAAACCTGTAGAACATACTGAAGATTTTAAACTAAAAGCCACTAATGACAAAACTGCTCCTATCACACTTGTAAGATTAATACTTGCAGGTGGACCTTTATCTGAAAAACAAGTTGGATATGTAATTTTCAAACTGGCGATTTTTTCAGGACTACTTGCAATAATTACCGCATTTATGATGAGAGTGTCAATTTGAAGATAGAACTCTTTGGATTTTTGTTTGTAATGTGGATTTTGATTATTGTTGGAGGAGGAGTACTAGCGACAATTATAGGCCCTCTTTCTATTACTGGTTATGGTAACTTTGATTTGTTATTGACATCTGGACTCAAAGCAATCATTGCAATGACTCTTGTAGTAGTCTGGATTATGATATTGTCGACATTAAAAAACTGGATATTTAGAAATGAGATTAAATTCTAACTCTCTAGCCACTGTCTTTGTTTTTTATCATATTCCTTACGTGTATATCTTATTGTAGCTGGGACTCCAATCACAACAGAATCTTCTGGAACATCTCTGGTCACTACTGCACCCATAGCCACAACACTGTTCTTTCCAATAGTTACTCCTGCTTTGATGACAGCTCTTGCTCCTATTACCGCATTATCTTCTATTGTCACTCCTACCATTTTATCACACATTGGGTATGGATCATTTGTCAATACTGCAGCAGGTCCTATGAATACATTTTTTCCAATTCTTGAAAGTGGTGGAATATATGCTTGCCCTTCTATCTTTGTATTCTCTCCAATTTTTACATCATAGTCGATATGAACTAGTGAACCAATCTTTACATTATTTCCAATTTCCACATTATCTCCAATGTAAGAAAAATGCCAAACTTTTACATTCGTACCAATTTTTGCTTTTTCTGAAATAAAATTAATAACCATTTATATCACAAATGCCATGGTCTTGCCATCGTAATAATCTTTTCAGGGAGATTTTTCTTGTTGCATATGAGAAACTCCATCTCTTGTTTCTTATTTCTTAATTCATCTGGTAACATTATTGGTATCTCTTCAATTATGGGATAAAACCTGGAACATTTAGGACAAAATAAAGCTCCTTCAAAAATAACATTATCTTTTTCTATGATTTCGTATAATTCTAATGGATGATTTTTGTCTATGGGGCATGCCAAAATATTCATCATTGTTTTATTCATTTTAAATCTAGATAAATTGGGATTCCTTTTTGGCTAGATAAAAGTGCCGCTTCAGCTATTTTAGTTACATTTACTGCCTGCTGCGCTGTTACAATTATATTATTTTTTCCTTCTATGGCTTCCAAGAAATTTTGAATTTCTAATAATAGGGGCTCTTTCTTTTCATTTCGTGGAATTTCGGTTTCTTCTTTTGTCTCTACTCTAACCTCTTGTGAAATAAAATCTGATGTAATTACCGCATCTGTACAGATGGCACTAAAAGTTCTAACCCTCTTTGGAGTTATCCAATTTGATGAAATAATTGCAATTCTATCATTTTTGTACCCGAGCATTATGCTTGCATAATCTTCATGTTCATGATTTACTCTGCCAGATCTTGCAAAAACCACATGAGGCATATCATCAAACAACCAATTTGCAGTATCAATGTCGTGCACAGAAGTATCGTAAATTATTCCAACATCTTTGATGTGCAGTGGTATTCTATTTTCTCGATGAAATTCGAGCATCAAAAGATCCCCGAACTTTTTGTCTTTCATAATTTTTTTCACAATATCTACTGCTGGATTAAAACGCTCAATATACCCGCATGTTAAAATTACTTTATTTTTTTCTGCCAATTCTGCAATTCTTTGACCATCTTCAGATCTGTATGTCATTGGTTTTTCTACAAATACGTGTTTTTTTGCTTGAAGCAATTTTGTAGTTATTTCTGTATGAGTTGAAGTTGGTGTCACAACAAAAGCTCCCTCAAATTCTTCAGTATGTATCAAGTCATCAACTGATCTATAGTAATTTACTGAATATTTCTCACCATATTCTTTACTTTTTTGAGCATCTGAATCACAAACCGCAGAAAGGACGCCTAATTCCGATAGTATTCTGGTGTGATTTTTCCCCCATCCTCCAGTGCCAATTTGAACAATTTTCATCTAATATACCCTAGTTAACCAATGGTGGTAATCACTATTTTTGTTCATTACTATACCTGTATACTCTTTCATCATTTTTTTTGTAATGTCGCCAGGCTTACCACTTGCAATTTGTTTCCTATCCACTGCAACTACTGGGATGATTTCTGCCGCAGTGCCTGTTAAAAAAATCTCATCAGAAATAGTTAATTCACTTCTTGCAATCTCAGTTTCTATTACTTCGATGTCCAAATTTTTTGCAATCTTTATGACTGTGTCACGTGTAATTCCATTCAAAGCTGAAGATGACAATGGTGGTGTTATTAATTGACCTTCTCTTACAATAAAAATATTTTCACCTGGCGATTCACTAACATTTCCATTATGATCTAATAAAATTGCTTCATCATATCCATTTCTTTTTGCTTCTTGTGTGGCAATAATTGAGTTAAGATAATTTCCACCCATCTTTGCTTGAGGAGGTGTTGACATATCTGAAAACTTTCTCCATGATACGACACCAGCTGTAATTCCATTCTTATTAAACAAATCCCCAAATGGAAATATAAAAATTGCAACATTAGTTGGTGCTTTTTCTGTTACGTGAAGATTAATTCCGTAATCTCCAACAAAATAAAATGGTCTGATATAACATGATTTTTTAATTTTATTTTTTTTACAAATTTCAATTATTGCATTACTAATTATTTTATCTGAAAAATTAAGTGAAATATCGTAAAATTTTCCAGATCTTCTAAATCGTTTAATATGATCATTCAATCTAAAAACAAAAAGGTTTTCTCCATTCCAGTATGCACGTATTCCCTCAAAAACTGATGTTCCATAATGAATTGCATGAGTTGTAATGGGAACCTTGGCTTTATCTAAAGTCATAAATTTCCCGTCAAACCAAACAAATTTTGAAAGGGGCATACTCACAAAAAATCTCAACTATATCCGTAATTAATCTATTCGGGGAAATTTTTGATTTTTGGTGTTTTTCAAAGCCTTGATTTCATCCACATTCTGATAATTGTATTAAATGATGATTCTAATTTTGAATACCTTTTTTGTTCAAATTTCTTTATGAATTTTAATTTGATGGATTGGAAAAATCAACGACAATAAATTAAGAAGTGCTGAAAATATAGATCCAACTTTGATCTACAATCATTTTTTATTTTCAAAGATGTTTTGAAATTGTATTCTGAATAATACCCATTTTGTGTAATTTTTTTAATTTCACCTGTAGAAATTCAAGTAAATTCATGTTTTATTTATGGCAGCAAAGAAAAAAGCAGCAGCTAAAACAACAACCAAAAAAGCTTCAAAAAAGAAATAAACTTTTGAAGTTTAATTTTATTTTTTATATTCTATTTTTCGAAAAAATCACAATTTTTAAGTAAAATCTATTTAGACCAACCCTCTTTTGGAAACTTCATTCCAAAAACTCGAGTTGTTTTATCTTCTAAACCCGCAAATTTCTCAACTACACCCCAATTTTCATTAATAATTTTTCCTACATTCTCTGGGACATCTCTTTTCCAATCTGATCTTTTTCCTAATGCCGAATCATACAGACTTTGCTTTACATCAGCTGCAGACAGTGCTCTTCTATGCCCTATTTTGGGTTTGAGTCTGTATATTTTGAGCATATATCCCTCTGCTTTGTCTCCTGTATATGAAAAAAAATCATTTTGTACGCCTCTGAGTATCTGTTTTCGCAACTCCCAAGATTTAGGCGATAATAATGGTGGCATGTATTTTTTGAAAGGAGCAAAAAACGTATAATCATCCGTAATTAAAATAGAATCTCCAAAAACTGCAGCAAGCATTTTTTTTCTAACCTCAAAATTAAAAGGAAAACTTTTGCTGTTGATCTCATTTTCTCCTGATTTAAAAACTACAGGCATGACCTTCACAATATCTGCATTATTTTTTAACTCGTTAATTATTTCAACATGTGCATTGGTTACAGGATTTAGATGTGCAAGATATAGGGCAGTTATCAACTATAGTAACTAAAAAAATGTCATATTTCAATGATTGACTTTATAATGGAATGGGGACGATGGGATTTGAACCCATGACCTCCAGCACCCGAGGCTGGCAGTATACCAAGCTAACCTACGTCCCCACAGGTAAACATTATTCGAAGATTTTATTTCTTTAAAAAATTCAAATCTAACCGTATGACTCGTACTTTACTTCAAAACTTTCATCCGAACGCTTATCATGTTCTGTAACAAAACCCTTTGGCTTCAAAAAATCCATAACACCATCAATTGTTCCTTGCCATCCACAGACATAAAATATTGTATTTTCTTTTGTGATTGTTTCTCCAACCAATTCTTCTAGTGGTGACATCCCATTATCTCTTGGTCTAAGAAATGTTTCAACTCTGCCAACTTGACCTGACCATGATCTGTTAAACCATTCTTGAGGTCTACTAATCGCTGCCCTGTATTTGAAATTCCATTTTTCCTTTCCTTTTGCAATACTTTCGTTTTCTAAATCTGTAAGTAATTCTTTGTAACTTAGTTCATCAACATAACTTGCACCATGAAGAACAACAATTTCTCGTTTATCTCCAGTATCATGTAGATGCTGCGCAAAACTTACGAATGGTGCCAGACCTGTTCCACCTCCTATACAAACAATTCTTCTAGTATCTTTTTCTCCATTTGGAAGAGTCTCATTTATCAAAAGCGCTCGACCTGTAGGCTTTAACCATAAAATCTCATCTTTTTCTTTTGCGTTAAATAACTGTGTGCTCAATCTACCTGGAAGTGGTTTTCTTACCCATCTAATTACAAGTTCGATAAACTTTCTATTTTCAGGATGTGATGCAATTGAATATGCTCTTCTGACAATTTTTCCTCCTTCTACAGGATTTGGTAATCCCAATGTAATGAATTGACCTGCTAAATATTCTGGAACTGGACCATCTTTTGGAACCATTCTAATAATTACAAGATCTTCTTTAAGTAACTGAACATAAGTAATAGTTGCTTTGTTGTCTACCACCATAACGCTAAACCTTTTTAATTATAGTTAAATATCTTTTGCTAATTCATACTTGTATTTTCACTTTAACCGCTAAACGTTAATAACCAATTTGAAAGACGTTATTCGATCAGTTTACTGATTATTGGGCCGATCGTCTAGTCTGGTAGGATGGGTGCATGGCATGCATCAGATCGAGGGTTCAAATCCCTTTCGGTCCACTTTTTCTTTTTACTTTTGTCAGGAGATTTTTTAATTCAGAATCTTTATTCAAAGAAATCTCTTTAATTTTATTTTCTGATAACGAACCTCCAATATCAATTACTGCTTGTAACGCGCTCTTTCTAACCTCCAAGTCAGAATCTAACAAACAATTACAAATTGCATCTTTTGCCTCTTTTGCGTTGAGATGACCTAATGCTCCTAATGCACATGCTCTTACCATAGCGTATTGATCGTATGTAAGTTTGACAATCTCTTGTATGGCATTTGAATCATTTCTATTTGCTAAAACCAGAGGCACAACTCCACGAATATTCTTATTTTGAGATCTCAAATTTTTTATCAAAACATCTGAAATTTTATTTTTATTTATTATTAGAGAACTAAAAGCCTCTCCTCTAACTTTAATATCGCCATCATCTAATTTTGAAATTATTTTTTGAATGTTTTTCACGTTGTCTGTGGAAGAAAGTGATTCTAGAATTTTGATTTTTTCTTCACTGGTTCCTGAATCTAATGTTTTTCTAATATTTTTCAAGTTACTCATTAAAACAACCAGATCTAGTTAATAATGATTCAATATTTTTCATAATTTTCTACAAAATCAAAAAATCTCTTTTAGCTTTAAATTATCATTAAATATCAAATTTGTCATGTCTAACGAATCTAGAAACACCATATTCATTGGTTAGAAACCATTGATGGCCTATGTAACATCAACGCTTATTCAATTGGCAAACTTACCTGCCGTTTACATCAAAGCTAGAGGTCTTAGCATTGGCCGTGCTGTAGATGTAGCTCAAATCATTGCAAGAAAAACAGAAAATGCAGGATACTCTATTGGAGAAATTAAAATAGGCTCCGAATCATTAGAGTCTCTAGACGGTAGAACCAGAAACGTTTCAACAATAGAAATTGAAGTAAAGAGAAACAGTTGATGACTGTGCTTTACTTGAAATTTTTTATTTTATTCTCTTTTAGAAAATCCATATTTCTTTTCTAATTTTTGGAATTTAGGCAATTCCACTAAATCATTGAACTGATCAAAATTTATCACTTTTTGTTTAAACTTTGTAGTATCTCCTGTTTTTTTTAGCTCTTTTAAAATATTCATTGTTGCAAAAGTATTAGCAAACAATACCGAAAGTGGATATAAAATTATTTTAAATCCCATTTTATGTAAAGTATTTGCTGAACTAATTGGAGTTGCACCTCCCTCAATCATATTTGCAACAAGCGGGGCATTAATTGCCTTTCCTATTTGTCTCATCTCTTCTAATGATTTTGGTGCTTCGATAAATACAGCGTCAGCTCCAGTTTTTTTATTTTGTAATCCTCGTTCTATTGCAGCATCTAATCCTTCTGTTGCTCTTGCATCTGTTCTTGCAACAATTATGAAATTTTTACTTTGCCTTGCATCTATTGCAGCCCCCAACTTTTCTGTATACTCTTCTTGTGCTATGACCTCCTTACCTTGCATATGTCCACATCGTTTTGGCCATCTTTGATCTTCTAGAAAAATTCCAGAGGCTCCGGCAGATTCCAATTCTCTTACTAATTTCCAAACACTTAGTGCATTACCATAACCTGTATCCGAATCAACAATTACTGGAACAGATACTGCTCTACATATTCTTCTTGCATTATCTAGAGTCTCAGTGGCTCCAATAAAGCCATAATCTGGCATTCCGAACAGTGTAGCTGAAGTACCATATCCCGTTTGAAACATGGCTTCAAATCCCACTTTTTCTGCAATTTTTGCTCCTATTGCATCATAAACTCCTGGTATGACCAGCGGTTTCTTTGCCTTTAGCATACTTCTTAAATTTTTCATACCTTTACTTTTACTATGAATTATTTATGATTTTAAAATATCACAAATTGGGGTAAATAATCACACTATTTTTATCCAATGATTCGAGCTTGATTTTTACTTCAATCAAGATATTGAATTCCTGAATCTTGACTTTGTTTTTTATTTTTATGATAATTTTTTATCAGTTACTGTCTTATTTGTTCTAACTACCTTTAGATATACGTAAATGATCTTTGATGTTATTATTTCATAAATTTCTAAATCATTCTTTCCACAAGATTTTGAAACATTTTCCTAATTAGGAATTAAATGCAATGTATTTTCCTTATTTACTTTTAAATGTAATTGTGTTTAATTAAATTCCGAAATAACTAATTTTTGTTTTTGAAAATTAGTTCATTCAATCTTAATTTCTTTTCCAATTCTAGATGGATTACTCTCATTTATTTTCCTTAGTTCTGATTCTAAGAATTTTTTATATTTCTGGGTTTCTTCATTTGTCATATTTACAAAATTTGAGCTAAGAATTGAACCAATTGTAGAAATTTTTTCTAGTAAATCCACTGCAACAAACCTTCCCACATTACCTAATCTGAAAAGAACATCCAGCTGTTTTCTAACAATATCATTAACCTTGTCAACATCTTTTGCCGTTTCAACTCCTTTTTTTGTAAGCTGATATTTGCCGTCTTTAGTTTCTTCAATTAAATCTTCATCTAGCAATCTTCCTAGAAGAGGGTAGATCAAACCTGGTGACGGTTTCCATATGCCATTACTTTGCTCAATGGCGTAATCAATAATCTCTTTGCCAGTATGAGCATTATTTTTTAATAATTCTAAAATAAAATATCTTGAAAACCCTCTCGGTACTGAACTCCCAACCCTTTGAAACCATTCAGAAATCATCACTTTTTATATCACTAGTGATATATATTAATTATTTCAATTAGTGACTCTATTACTACATATTTAACCCGCCTCTAGGAAGTTTGTCTGAAATATGGCAGAATCTATTGAATTTGATTTGATAATATGCGGTTCTGGTTTGGCTGGTTTGAGGGCAGCAATTGAGGCTGCAACAAAAAACTCTAAAATTAAGATTGGAATAGTTTCAAAAGTTCAAGTTATGCGTTCACACTCTGTATCTGCAGAGGGTGGAACAGCAGCTGTTCTTTTTGAAGATGAAGGGGACACAATTGAATCTCATATTTATGATACTATCAAAGGAAGTGATTTTCTTGCAGATCAAGATGTAGCTGAAAGACTATGTGTAGAGATGCCAAAACAAGTATACCAATTGGATCATTGGGGAATGCCTTGGTCCCGAAGAGAAGATGGAAGAATAGCTCAACGAAATTTTGGTGGTTATAGTTTTCCAAGAGCAACATATGCTTCTGACAAGGTAGGATTCTTTGAAATGCAAACTTTGTATGATACTTGTCAAAAATTTGAAAACATTGAATATCTCAATGAGTGGTTTGCAACATCCATAATTCATGATGGAAAACGATTTATGGGAATTACTGCAATAGAACTTTCTTCAGGTACTTTTTACACAATTAAAGGAAAAGCTTTGATTATTGCAACTGGTGGGGCTGGTCGGCTGTATAGTTTTTCTACTTATGCACTGTCTTCAACCCCTGATGGTTTGGATATGGCATTACGATCTGGCATGGCATTAAAAGATATGGAGTTTGTCCAATTTCATCCAACTGGAATCTTACCCTCTGGAATATTGATTACAGAAGGTGCCAGGGGAGAAGGAGGATATCTTCTAAACAACAAAGGCGAGAGATTTATGAAAAATTATGCAGCTGGAAAAATGGAATTGGCTCCACGTGATATTGTTTCAAGAGCCATGATGACTGAAATGAGTGAAGGTCGTGGATTTCAACATGAAACAGGAGTTGATTGCATGAAACTTGATTTGAGACATATTGGTGATGAAAAAATTAAAGAAAAATTAGGTGGCATTAGGGAAATATCTATCAAATTTTCCGGATTAGATCCTGCAACTGATGTTCTTGATGTCAGACCTGTATGTCATTATATGATGGGTGGAATTCACACTGATATTAATGGGGCAACAGAATTGCAAGGTGTTTGGGCTGCAGGAGAAGCAGCTTGTAACAGCGTTCATGGCTCTAATCGATTAGGGGCAAATTCTACTTCTGAGTGTATAGTTTGGGGTAAGATTACAGGTGAATTAGCAGTTAATTATATAGAAAAAGGATTCCAGTCTACTTGGCCTCATCACTTAGTTGCAGCAGAGGAAACAAGAATCTATGATGGAATTTTTCGAGGTAATGGTGATGTTAATCCATACGAGATCAGACAAGAATTAACTGATACTATGAATGAAAAGGCGTATGTCTTCAGAAATGAGAAAAATTTGGTTGAAGGATTAAAGAAAATCCGTCAATTAAAAAAAGAAACTTGGAAACACGTTGATGATAAAGCAAAGGAATACAATACCAATTTTTCAAACGTAATGGAACTTGATTCAATGTTTAGAGTTGCAGAAATAGTTTTGCTTGGTGCCATTAATAGAAAAGAATCTCGTGGAGCACATGCTAGAACGGATTATACAAAACGTGATGATGCAAACTTTTTACATCACACACTTGCATATTATGATCCAAAAGAACCAATTATGAAAACACATCCTGTCACAATTACCAAATACAAGCCAGTGGAGAGGAAATACTAAATGACAAATCAAGATGAACACAAAGAAGGAATTGGAGGAATGATTAATCCTCGAAGATACGGTATTGAAAGAGTAGCTTATTTGTTAATGCGATTAAGTGGATTGGGATTATTGGCATATTTTATAGGACATATTTATGAAACTAGTACCATTCTAAAAGGTCAGATTGGATGGAATGAATTTCTTGAATTAACTCAAACTACAGAAGGTCATATCATTTTAGCTATAGTAATTGCTATGTGTGTTTTTCATACAGTCAATGGAATTCGAGTAATGCTTGGACATGGCGGTGTTGGTGTAGGAAAACCTACCAGGCCTGATTATCCGTATATCCCAGCTTCACAAAATGTTAGACACAAAATAGGTATCTATTCTGCAATTATACTTGCAGCAATTGCAATGATGTATGGACTAGCGGTAATGTTTGGTGAATAAAATGAGAGAAAGTATTATTATGAAAATACATTATGGAACTGCTCTAGCTGCAATAGCCCTTGTTGCAGTTCACATCCTGATACGTCTTACACAAGGGTTTTCAGAATCTTTACAGTATGAAAGTGTAATAGCAAACTACAAATTTCTGCCTTATGCAGGAATGCTTGAAATAATACTGATTTTACTATCCATTCATGGTTTTAATGGATTGAGAGTTATCTTACTTGAATTAAAACAGGGAAGAGCATATGAAAAAGCTGTATCATATGGCTGCGTCGCAGCCATGATTGCATTAATTACCTATGGTACACGAACAATAATAATGGTAAATACCGGAACGGGATGATGTAGATGGCACAAATACCTATCATAACAGAAGCAGCAGCAACTACACCTTCCCCAAAAGCAATTACTTTACGTATTGCAAGATATAATCCTCAACATGACAGCGCCAAGAAATTCATGGAATTTATTATTCCATATGAAAAATGGACCACTGTTCTAGAGGCAATTCTTGAAGTTAAGAAATATTTTGATCATTCTGTAGCAGTCCGTTATTCATGTAGACAAGCTACATGTGGTTCATGTGGAATGATTATTAATGGTAAACCAAGACTTGCATGTTTTACAAAAATTAGTGAATTAAATTCCAATGTTGTGACTGTAGAGCCAATGAATAATTTTCCAGTAATTCGTGATTTAGCAGTTAAATTTGAACGTCTTTTTGATACCCATCATAAAGTAAAACCATATCTTATTCGTGATGACACTGAGATTACAACTGACTCTAAAGAATTCTTACAATCTCCAGAAGAATTAGAAAAATACATCCAATTCTCCAATTGTATCAAATGTGGATTGTGTAATTCTGCATGTCCTACAATGGCAACCGATTCTTCATTTGTAGGTCCTCAAGCATTAGCTCAAGCATATCGATATGTTGCTGATAGTAGAGACAAAGGAAAAGATACAAGACTCAAAATAATTGATGAGTCACATGGTATTTGGCGATGTCATTTCGCAGGTTCTTGTAGTCAGGTTTGCCCAAAAGGAGTAGATCCAGCCATGGGAATTCAATTACTCAGAGGCTATATGTTGGGATTTAGAAGCTAATTGGTTTTTTTGGATTGGGGCTATTATTAACCTGATTGTTAATTTGCTCTGCCATAAAGTGGTTTGAGACATTTACTTTAACATCATCGATTCCATTTACTTTTAAAAGATTATCATGAATATCTTGACAGATTTTAAATCCAAAAACTGCAGGACAAAATGGACTAGTTAGATGCAAATCAACTTTAACATTACTGTTATTGATATTTACTTCATCAATCAATTCTAAATCTGTAATCGACGTGTTGATTTCAGGATCTACGATCCTTGATAACTCATCAAATATTTTTACTCGAAGTTGTTTGATATCTAAACTCATGTGGGAAAAAGCATTGATGCTATATATAACCATTTTAGAACCTTATGTAATGTATCGTTCACGTCTAGGTACTGATTTGAGTGATATCACTTTGGATTATGTCTCATCTATAAACGATGATACCCAAATAATTTTTTATGATATTCTAGGAAGTCAAGCTCACACTCTTATGTTATATGAAAACCAAATCATCACAAAAAATGATGCAAGAAAAATTCTTTCCGCATTACAATCTTTAAAAAATGAAAAACTTGACACTTTATCTGGGGCAGAAGACATTCATGAACTAATTGAATCAATCGTAATCAAAAAAGCTGGTCCAACAAGTGGTGGAAAAATGCACACTGCAAGATCACGAAATGATCAAGTTTCTTTAGATATTAGAATGAAAATTCGAGATGATATTAACATTATTTGTAATTGCTTACTTGATACAATTGAAGCACTAGTATCTTTGGCAACAAGTCATCAAAAAACAATAATGCCTCTCTACACACATCTACAACAAGCTCAAGCAGGCTTGTTTTCTCACTACCTATTGGCTCATGCTGATGTGTTGTTTAGGGATTTTGATCGCCTTTATAGTACATTTATTCATGTTAATCAAAGTCCTTTGGGGGCAGGACCTGTTGGCGGAACTAGTATTGCAATTAATAGACATAGCACTGCAAAGATGTTGGGATTTGACGGAATCGTTGAAAACTCTCTTGATGCAACAAGTACACGTGATTTTGTTGCTGAATATGTGGCAATGGTAGCTATATTGATGACTAATCTTAGTAGAATTTCTGAAGATTTTATAATTTGGTCTACTACTGAATTTTCCTTTATTGAATTAGCTGACGAATTTACATCTCCTTCAAGTGTAATGCCACAAAAGAAAAATCCTGATATCCTGGAATTAACAAGAGGGAAAACTGCAGAAATTATTGGAAATCTTACCGCAATTTTAACTACAATCAAAGGACTAGCTTCAGGATATGGAAGAGATTTACAGCAAATCAAATCATCTATTTGGTCAACATCAAAAATTTCAATTAGTGCTTTAATGATTTTTAAGTCAATTCTTCTTACATTACATGTTAATGAAAAGCAAATGAAAAAGGCAGCAGAATCCAGCTATCTCATTGCACTTGATATTGCAGAGAAATTAGTTCAAAATGAAATTCCATTCAGAACATCTCATAAAATTACAGGGGGGTTAGTGCAGATAGCACATGAATCTAAAAAATCTCTGAATAAACTTGGTATAAAAGAAATTTCCCAAATTGCTAAGGAAACAAAAACTGACCCATACCTAATAATGAAAATTATTCAATCTACTACAATTACATCGTCTCTAAAAGAAAGAAAATCTTTTGGCTCTTCTGGCTATGACGAACAAAAGAGAATGATTGCAGATCGTATCAAAAAAATAGATATCTATAGAACAAGTACAACAAAACGGGACAATGATATCTCAAAAGCATTGGATAATCTCTCAAACAAAATTAATGAATTAATAAAATAGGTAACGGGTCTAGTGGGATTCGGACCCACGACAACCGGATTAAAAGTCCGGTGCGCTACCTGGCTGCGCCATAGACCCCTGACAAAAATGCTTGACGTGTATAATTTAGTCTTTTACAAAATTTTTTGCTCTGACAGAAACTTTTAATCTAGCAATTTGTTTCAAACAATTCGTGCCCTTGTAGTATAGTCCGGTCTAGAATTCGACCCTGTCACGGTTGAGACGCGTGTTCAAATCCCGCCGAGGGCGCTTTTATCTTAAATTTCTAGCATGTGTAATTTTATCTACTTATCTATCCAAATTTCTTGTATTTTGATGCAGATTTAAGAGATAGAAAACAGATCATGCTTTATCTTCAATTATTCTTGATTATTTGACGAGTTTGTCTCCTGAAAGACAATCTTGGAAAATTCATCTTACAAGAATATTAAAATTCAGGCAATTTTAGTAAACTCTGTTGTCTGAAGAGAAAAAAGAATCTGTGGTAGACACAAAGCCTACAAAAATTTCAGCATCAGAATCCGCAGCAAAAGCAGAAGTTGCAGCAAAAACCGCGGAAGCAGTATTAAAAGCAGAAGCTGAAGTTGAAAAGGCATTAGCAAAAGTAGCTGCAGCAAAAGCGGCTGCAGAATCAGCTGCTGAGGAAGAATACAAGGCAATAGCCGCAGAGGTTATTGCAGTAACTACCAAAGTACCAGCATTTACGTATCAAAGAAAAGGTGAGGAAATATTTAGAAGAGAAATGGGAGAGCCAGAATTTTTCTTGGCAAAAAAAGATAGATTCCCAAGACCTATTCTTACATCAGAAGAACAAGATCAACTTACAAGAAAAGTAGAGATTCCGATAGATAACACTCCAAAATATATTCCAGAACATATGCTAAGTCCTGAATTTGGTGGAATGTCTAATTATGAATCTGGAGTAATAAATTTCTTGGAAGAAACCAAACAGAAACTTAGAAAACTAAAAAAAGATCCTGAAGCAACCGAAAAAGATATCACTACAACACAAAAAGAACTTGAATACTTAGAATCTATTTATGAAAATTATAATATGGGTATGAATGTTTTCCGTACTGCAAAAGGTGGGAGGAACAAGATTAAATAATAATTTGTGATTTTATGAGTGAAATAAATTTCGATATAATTAATGCGCGAGTCACCTTCAAAAATGTACCACTTTATGCATTATCCAGATTTGCATTCAAAGATGTCACAATTGCATGTGATACTTTTAAGAAAATTCCAGGTGTGGACGAGTGTATTATAATTCAGACTGCTAGCCGAATTGAAATATTTGTAGTGAGTAATCTAGAAACAGGTGATACTCCCGACGGAAGAAGAACTGAAGGAAAAGCACTTGTTTTAAACAAAATAAAAGAAACTTGGGAATCCCTATCTGGATTAGAACAAATCGACATAGATCACTTTGATCAAACTCTTGAAGTTTACAAGGGTGCAGATGTCTATCTTAATCTATTGAGATTAGCTTGTGGTTTGGATTCTATAGTTGTAGGAAAAGAAGAAATATTGAATGAAATTAAAACATCACTTTCGAATGCAAAAAATACCAATATGTCTGGTAAAATACTGAATAAACTATTTGAAAGTATTATACGAATTGCGACTCGTATTAGAGATACTACTGGATTAAGTAAAAATGTATTATCGCTTGGTGACATCGCTGTTAAAATTGTAGATGAAAAAGCAGGTTTGGATGCTAAGAAACGTATTTTGCTAATAGGTACAGGCGAACCTGCAGCTATGGTTGCTAAAACTCTTAATAAAAAAGGATTGACATTTGATGTCACAAGTAGAACCATTGAACGCTCAACTGGGTTTTCTCAAATATTAAGCGGAAAACCAGTTACATTTGAAGAAGTTTTAGCTGGATTTGATAAATATGATATAATTTTTGTTGCGACTACCTCTGATTATTTTCTAATTACTTTTGAGAGGATAAAATTGGTTATGGAAGAAAAAAAGAAAGGAACATTGATCTTAGATTTATCAGAACCCAGAACAGTTGATGAGGGAATAACTGCACTTCCAGGAATCAAATTATTGTTTAGAGATCAAATTGCTGAAATTTATGAAGAAAATATCAAGGCTAGAACTGGTATAATGCCTGCCGTTGAAAAAATAATTGATAAAGAAATCCCAATACTGGACATAACAATGAAACGAATTAACTTCTAAATTTTTTGGTTGATCCTCTTATATAATTACTTGATAAAAAATTAACTAGTACGAATGGATATTATTTCTTTCTAAGAATAAATTGCATTAAAGCCTCTTTTGAGTAATCGATTCCATGTACGTCTTCAGTATGTTTTCCAAATTCTTCTATTACTTGCTCTATTTGACCCTCTACTACAAATTCACATTCAAAACCATAATCACTGCATTTTAGCTTAGCCATAGTTAATGAGCTGTACCTTTGGATATAAATATTAAAAGATTATGATTTTGAGCGCTTATTGAATAATTCTAATTTATCGTTCCTAAAAAGGAGAGTGACTATTAAAATCATTAATACAATGATATATCTCCCAAATCATTAAATCAAATATTTTGCTATTATGCCCAAATTTGATCAAAGTTTATACCAGTATCTGGAATTGAAATTTAACAGAAATACATTTATCCAAAGTAGCGAAAATTATCTTGTATGGTGGTAGAGCACAAGGCAAAAGTTACTTACATGCAGTTACTAAAAGAAGATCTTGTCGTTATTAGATTAGTTCCAAATGACGGTATGCCGAAATATACTACTGGTCAATTTCTCACCATTGGAGTACCTATACCTTCTGAACAAAAGATTGTTCGAAGAGCATATTCAATTGCTTCACATCCTGAAAACAGAGATTATTTTGAATTTGTAATTAGATGGGTAAGAAAGCCTTTGCCAGGTCGTGTTACAACTGAATTATTTTATGCAAGTGTTGGCGATGAAGTATATTTAGGAGACCCGACAGGAAACGCTTTAACAATTGATGACAAATTATTAAATGGAAAACCTGATACTAGAAGAATCGTTTGTGTTGGTGGTGGAACTGGTCTTGCACCATTTATCGCTTTTGCTAAACATCTACATGATACCGGAGATAAAAGAGAAATTATTATTTTTCATGGTGCAAGTTATGTTGATGAACTAAGTTACAAAGAATTACTTACAGATTTAGAAAATGAAAGTATTGAGAGAGGAAAAGATGAATGGAATTTCAAATACAGGGCAGCTATTAGTAGACCAAAAGAATTCTTTAATAGATCTTGGGCAGGTCATGTTGGTAGAGTTGAATCATTCTTTAAACCAAATAAAAAT
>JAEMQG010000175.1 GCA_022758935.1 Candidatus Nitrosopumilus sp.
ACTTTTTTTAGCTATATCCTCACTAAAGTCTCTAACTTCATGCATTTCTAGCATGTTTGAGTGCTCCAATCTATTAGTTGATCTACCAATATGCATGTATGATTTAATTTCAATAAAATGTGGACTGGCTTGCTTTAGCATTGATGCAAAAGCAGGAATCATTTCTTTCTGATCATTGTAATTTCTTATCAGCGTTATTCGAAGCACCGTCCTTGTATTCAGATGTTTTAGCATTTCAAGTGTTTTCTTCCATCTTTGCCATGAATCGTCATATTTTGGTTTGTTGATTTTTAAAAATGAATCATAGTCTGCAGCATTTGTAGAGAGATACAATTGTGTTGGTAGTGCATCTTCATCTTGTAATCTTTGAATCATATCTGGTTCTTGCCCATTTGTTACAAGAAAAATTGATTTAGTTGCTTCTAAGGACTTCAGATATTTTATAAGTTCTGGGAGTTTTGGATACATCGTTGGTTCACCAGAAAGTGAAATTGCATAATGACTTGGTAATAATGATTCATCTAATCTTTGTTTATCGTTTCTAGAATCTCCATAATATCCCATAATCAATTTTCTTCGCTCTTCCATCAATTTAGTTAGTATCTCTTTTGGCTCTGCTACTTTTTCTAGTTCCATTTTTAGAGAATCATAAAACTCCATAGGTCTCCAACAATATATGCAACGATTTTCACAATGCATTCCTGCAGGAGAAAATTCCATACAACGGTGTGTCGAAATTCCATAAAATTTATGCTTGTAACAATTTCCTTCATGTTTAAATGATTTTTTTGTCCAATGACAAAGTTCTACTGTAGAATGATCGGCCACTCCGTACTTTGCTTTCCTTAATTGTTGAACAATTCCTGGCTTGATCTGTATTAAGCCGTCTTCCTCTTCTATGGTTTCTCCTGAACAACTCATATTGTAAAATCCTTTTTTGGTTTACTTAAATTGATCGCACTTTTAGTTGAATCAAGAAATTCTCCTAAAAACTTTTCTAATTTTCAGCCCATACCAGAGTGAGGTTTAATAACTGGATCTTCAACGTAAATTTAGGCTTTGAAAAAAACACATCTTGGATTATTATTATTACTTTTAGTTGTATTGACTAGCATGCCTATTAACCCTGTATTTGCAAATCATGATCTAGATCGTGACGGCGTTATGGATGAAATTGATAGTTGCCCTAACCTTCAAGAAGATAATGAGGGTGCAATTGATGGTTGCCCATCTAACTTTGTTCCCTGGTACGATGAGGACTTTGACGGAATAGAGGATAATATTGATCAATGTCCAAACGTAAGAGAAAATTACAATAAATTTCAAGATGAAGATGGTTGTTTTGATTCACCTCCTGGGACTGGTTCGGGATTACCAGATTCTGACGGTGATGGTTTTATTGACACTTTAGATTTGTGTCCAACTCAGCCAGAAACTTTCAATGGTGTATCTGACACTGATGGCTGTCCAGACAGTTATGGTTCTGGTACAGATAGGGATAGAGATGGTGTTCCAGATCACCTGGATAATTGTCCACTAAGTCCTGAAACTTACAACAAATTCCAAGATGAAGATGGTTGTCCTGATACTGTTTCTGATTCTGCATTCGCTGATACTGATAATGATGGAATTGAAGATAAAATTGATTTTTGTCCCACTGAACCGGAAATTTTTAATGGATATAGAGATACGGATGGTTGCCCTGATGTTGCAGTAGACATTACAATTATTGATACTGACGGTGATGGCATTGCAGATAAATCTGATAGTTGTCCAACTCAACCAGAAACATTCAATCGATTTGCTGATTATGACGGTTGTCCAGATTCAATTCCTGCATTCTCTAGTCTTAATGATTCTGATAGTGATGGTGTTGTGGATGCAACTGATTCATGTCCACTAGTGCCTGAAAGATACAATGACTTCCAGGACGAAGACGGTTGTCCAGATATTCCTCCTTATTCTAGTTATAACGATTCAGACCAAGATGGAATTTCCAACACTGCTGATAAATGTCCTGCAGTAAAAGAAACCTATAACAAATTCCAGGACGAAGACGGCTGTCCAGATTATTTTGCTGTTGATAAATCTCCTGTAGATTCTGACGGTGATGGCATTTTAGATTACTCTGATTTGTGTCCAACTCAACCCGAAACTTTTAATGGTTTCTTTGATTATGATGGATGCCCTGATACTTCATCCACAACTGATAGAGATGGTGATGGAATTGTTGATGGAATAGATGCATGCCCTAGAGAATCTGAAACCTATAACAAATTCCAAGATGAAGACGGCTGTCCCGAAGGTGTACCAAATTTATCTTCTTTAGATGATGATAATGATGGTATTGTTGATTTATTAGATAAATGTCCATTATCTCCTGAAATCTTCAATGACTTCCAAGACGAAGACGGCTGCCCAGATATTTTTGTAATGGATTCTGATAGTGATGGTATTAGAGATAAACTAGATCAGTGTCCAACAACAGCTGAAACGTGGAATAGATATTCTGACACTGACGGTTGTCCAGATAATCCTGCAGAGCCAGATTCCGATTATGATGGAATTTCAGATTCAGTTGATACTTGTCCACTAGTATCTGAAAGATACAATGGATTCCAAGACGAAGATGGTTGTCCTGATTTCCCATCCTACTTGACAGATGTTGATTCTGACTTTGATGGTATTGCAAATAGTAATGATAAATGTCCTCTTGTTCCAGAAACTTACAATAAATTCCAAGATGGCGATGGTTGTCCAGATTCTTCTTTTGACAACAAAATAGTTCAAGATTCTGATGGTGATGGAATTTCTGATTACGTGGATAATTGTCCAAACCAAGCTGAAACTCTCAACGGAATTTTAGATTTGGACGGTTGCCCTGATAATTATATCTCTAATTCTGATATGGATCAAGATGGCTTACCTGACGCAATAGATGCATGTCCTAGGACACCCGAAACTTACAATAAATTCCAAGACGATGACGGCTGTCCTGACACAATTTCAGAATCATTCGTAGTGGACTCTGACAATGATGGAATTGAGGATAAACATGATGTTTGTCCACTAGTATCTGAAACGTATAATGGATTCCAAGACGATGACGGCTGTCCTGATAGTAACATTTCTCAACCAGATTCTGATGGCGATGGAGTTCCTGATGTGATGGATATGTGTCCAAATCAAAAAGAAGTCTGGAATAAATATATGGATTATGATGGGTGTTCTGACATTGTTCCAACATTTGCAACTATTGGAGACTCTGATGATGACAAAATAAAAGATGATGTTGATCTGTGTCCTAATGATAAAGAAACTTTCAATAAATACAAGGATTCAGATGGCTGCCCGGACAGTGTTCCAGAACAATCACGAAACCAACATGATGCTGATCTAGATGGCATCTTAAATGATGTTGATCAATGTCCTATGGTACCTGAAGATTATAATGGATTCCAAGACGATGACGGCTGTCCTGACCAATAGGTGTATGTTGAAATGAACAAATATCACACTTTGGCATTTGCACTTTTAATTATCTCCACTATTTCAATGGTTCCTGGTACTGTCCGCGGTGATGTAACTAACGATAATGATAATGACGGTGTACCAAATAATCTTGATCAATGTCCACATTTACAAGAGGACTATGATCCTCAATATGGCAATAACATAGATGGCTGTCCTGCAGATTTTGTTCCTTGGTATGATGTTGATTATGATGCCATTGAAGATCATATTGATGATTGTCCAACAGTTAGAGAAAACTACAACAAATTCCAAGACGATGACGGTTGTCCAGATTCAGCTCCTGGGGCTGGTTCAGAATTACCGGATTCTGACGGTGATGGTTTTATTGACACCTTAGATTTGTGTCCAACTCAACCAGAAACATTTAACGGCATTGATGACAAAGACGGTTGTCCTGATGATACATATTCTTTAAGAGACATTGATAGAGATGGAATTTCTGACATCTTGGATTCGTGTCCGAGTGTTCCTGAAATTTACAATAAATTCCAAGACGATGACGGGTGACCTGATAAAATATCAAAAGATGGAATTGTATAGAAAGATACTTAAAC
>JAEMQG010000172.1 GCA_022758935.1 Candidatus Nitrosopumilus sp.
AATTGTATCTGGTAATTATGTTACAACGACTAAAAGTCTTTTAAAAGACAGCATAAAAATTGCAAAAATTGCTGGCATTACATCCAATAAAATTGTCTTGGATCCCGCTGTTGGTTTTTTTAGAAAATCTGGCAAGGGACCTTTTTTTACAAAAATTAAAACTGATTGGTTGGAAAGGGATCTTGTCGTTATTAAAAATTTAAAATCAATTAAGCAGCAATATCCAATTCTTATTTCTGTTTCAAACAAATCCTTTATTGGGAAACTTTTAGGAAAGGAAAACCCATCCGATCGATTATTTGGATCGCTTGCTGCAGAGGTAGTTTGCGTTCTTAATGGTGCTGATATCATTCGTACTCATAATGTGGCAGAAACAAAAGATGCTATTACAGTTGCAGAAAAACTGTCTAAAAGACACAAAGGCTTGTGAACTACCAGCCAACAAATTGAGTGGTTTCTTCCTGCTTCACAAACCTCTGGAGATCTCTACAGGCGTTACTTCCGGCAGTTCCTACGGTAATCTATGATAGTCATCTTTTGCCGACAGATTAAAAATTTTTAATCCTTTTTTGAGAATGTTGATACTTGCATTATAGTCTCTGTCCAAAACATTGAAAAAAATTCTAGTAGGCTTCATACTTGACACGGAACCAACTTTGGCATTAACATTTTGAAGAAACGCTTATAATCCATCTTTGGCTTTCTTTACAAGGTTTCGTTGGAATTCAAGGATGGATTAACTTTTGATGATGTTCTTCTTGTACCTAAATATTCTGATATTACTAGCAGATCCCAAACTAATCTAAGCACCAAATTATCACGTAATATTTCAATTAACATTCCATTTGTTAGTGCAAATATGGATACTGTAACTGAATCTGCTATGGCAGTGGCCATGGCTCGTGCTGGAGGGATAGGCATTATTCACAGATTCTTGACTATTAAAGAACAAGCAAAGGAGGTTCTCAAAGTGAAAAGATCTGGTAGTGTGATGATTGAAAATCCATATTCAATTCATCTTGACAAAACTGTTCAAGAGGCAATAAATTATGCTGAAGAAAAAGAAATTTCAGGTCTTTTAGTCGTTGATTCAAATTCTAAATTGGTTGGAATAGTTACTGACAGAGATCTATTATTTGAAACTGATTCTACGCATCTGATAAAAGATGTTATGACAAAGGATGTTGTAACAGCTAAACCTGGTGTGAGTTTGGATGAAGCCAAGAAAATTTTACATAAAAATAGAATTGAAAAGTTGCCAATCGTCGATGAATTTGGACTTATTAAAGGTCTGATTACAAGTAAAGATATAATCAATATTGAAGATTATCCTTCTGCATCTAAAGATAAGAAAGGAAGACCGCTTGTTGGAGCAGCTGTAGGTGTAAAGGGAGACTTTATGGAAAGAACAGAGTCTTTGATAAATGCAGGTGTAGATGTACTAGTTGTAGATATTGCCCACGGTCATAGTGAAAATGCAATTAGTACAATTCGTAATATCAAAAAGGCATTTCCTAAATGTGAATTAATTGCTGGAAATGTTGCAACTGCACAAGGGGCTGAGGATCTTATTAAAGCAGGAGTAGATGCAGTTAAGGTAGGTGTAGGTTCTGGCTCAATTTGTATTACCAGAGTCATTACTGGCTCTGGTGTACCTCAATTGACAGCAGTATTAGACTGTGCCAAGATCGGAAAAGATTACGACATTCCAATTATTTCTGATGGTGGAACCAGAACTTCCGGCGATGCTACCAAAGCATTAGCTGCAGGTGCATCTTCTGTAATGGTAGGAAGTATGCTTGGAGGAACAGATGAATCACCTGGAACTGTATTGACAAAAAATGGTAAACGTTTCAAAATATATCGTGGAATGGCATCCCTCGGAGCATCTTTGGGAAGAAAATCAAAAGAAACAGGCTCTATTTCATTTGATGAAGATCTTAATGATTATGTTGCAGAAGGTGTTGAAGCAATGGTTCCATACAAAGGAACCGTAACTGATATTCTAAAACAATTAACTGGCGGTGTACGTTCAGGATTAAGTTATTGTGGAGCACACACAATTCCTCAAATGCAAGCAAATGCAGAATTTATCAAAATGTCTAGGGCTGGATTTGCTGAAAGTCAACCACACGACGTATCTTTAATGTAGTTAATTTTTTAAGCAGTATCATAAACCATTCTTTTGTGTTATCAAAGAGAACTATTATTGGAATTATTGTAGGTAGCGTTATTATCGCACTTGGGATCTTTTCTTTAATTTCTGATATTGGATTGAAAACAATACAGGTAAATGAAGTATTTGGAGTAGGAGAACACACTTCATATAAAATTAATGCGAGTGAACATGCACAACAACATATGAAGATTACAGGGGAAAAATTTGATCTTGCATTATCTAGCCCTGGCGATGGTCTTCAAATACCGAAAACATCCTACAATAAAGAAGCCGTTTTAGATTGGACTTATCTAAAAGACGGTATGACAGTAATAAGTCTTCAAAATGTTGGCTCTTCTGAATTAAAAGTTGAAGCCACATTGAAAGTAACAGCTGATCCTGTTTGGTTTCCATTTCATATGATGGTCATTATTTCAGGTATGATAATTATTGGATTTAGTATGGGTTTTACTCTAAGAAAGCCAAAAGGATTCTAGTTTAATTTTGCTGAAGGATAAGATCCTAGGATTTTCATGAACAATGTTTCGTGATTAATTTTCTCCAACATCTCTGCAATTCTTGGATTTCTTGCATGACCTTCAAAATCTACATAGAAATTATACTCCCAAGTATTTGTTTTGGTTGGCCGTGACTCTATTTTTGTTAAATTAATATTATAATTATAAAAATTTTTTATGATTCTGTGAAGAGAACCAGGTTCATGCTTTATGGAAAAAATTATTGATGTTTTGTCCTTTCCAGTTTCCTCCTTGTTATTTTTTGATAATATCAAAAATCTAGTATAGTTATTCAAATTATTTGCAATACCTTCTGATATTACAGGCATATTGTAAATTTCAGATGCATCTTTGCTTGCAATACATGCCACATTTTTTTTGTTTAATTCTTTGATAATCTTCACACTTCCCGCTGTGTCATACGTGGGGACAGTCTTCATGTTATGTTTCTCAATAAAGTTTCTACACTGTCCTAATGCTTGCGGATGAGAATAGACAGTATCTACCTCTTCTAAAATTCCAATTCCTATCAAACAGTGGTCAATTCTATGATAAATTTCGCCTATGGCATTAAGTGATGTTGAATATAACAAATCATAACTCTCTCCGACACTGCCTTCCAATGAATTTTCTACAGGCAAAATAGAATAGTCTGTTTTATCCAATGTAGTATTTTCTAAAACATCTGCAAAAGTTGGAAAGGGAACCGTCTCAATTTTTTTATTGAAAAATGCTCTTGAAGCTTCCTCACTATATGCTCCTCGTTCACCTTGGAACGAAACACGTATCATTTCTCACTCTCTCAGTTTTACGAAATCACTGTTACCATAATTTGTTGAAAGTTTTCTTTCATCAATCCAAGCGCAATCTGTACACTTGATAGCATCACGCATTTGAACTACTTTTCCGCCACACTTTCTACATTTGGTAAACAACACACCCAAATGTGGTTCCTCAATTGCTGCATGAATTGTGCCATTTAGATGATTTAAAATTTTTAATGTAACAATGTCATTTACCAAAGCCACATTTTTTTTCCTGAGATTTCTTGTGGAACAAACACATTCTACTTTTGATGTTGTTGGTTTACCGTTAATGTAATCAATTGATACTGCTATCATCGAAGACATAACTGCAGCCACTGTTCCTATTATCACGTCCCCTATCTTTGGAATTGATATCATCTTTTGATGTTTAACGCTTGCAACTCGCGTTTCTTTATTGAGATCTATCTCTCCTACAGCAGCTGCGTGAACCACGTCTCCGTCATCAAAAGTGTTGTATCCTGTCTCATATTCTTCAATTGAGGCTATTTTATCTCCAGGAAATGCAAAGGTTTCAGACATGTTGTATTTTTTGAAGTTATGATTATAATTGTTTGTGGTTTAAAACAATTTTGACAAATGATATAACTAGAAAAAGTTCAAAAAAATCATGAAAGCTCTGGTATATGATGCATATACTATAGATGATGATTTTTCTAAAATTTTAAAAATTAAAGATATTCCTGAACCTAAAGCCAAACATAACGAAGTCATTTTTAAAGTAAAAAGTGCATCTCTGAATTATGACGATATCTGGGGAATGAGAGGAAAACCTTTGGCTGTTCCTTTGCCTCACATTTCTGGTACAGATGCTGCAGGTGAAGTAATTGCAATTGGTCAAGACGTCAAAAATATCAAAATTGGTGACAGAGTTGTTTCACATGGAAATATGTCATGTCGAATTTGTAAATTATGCACTGATGGAAGAGAATATGATTGTAGAGAGAGAAAAATCTGGGGATTTGAAACAGGCCCGCTTTGGGGAGGATATTGTGAAATTACACATTTACCAGAAGTTAATGTTGTAAAAATTCCAGATAATGTTACTTATGATGATGCTGCTGCTGCCTCCATGACTTTGTTAACTTCATGGCACATGTTAGTAGGAAGAGCAAATATTCAACCCGGACAACTTGTTTTAATTATGGGTGGTGGGTCTGGTGTTGGAAATTATGGAATTCAAATAGCCAAATTATTTCACTGTACTGTAATTGCTACAGCCAGTCCAGATAAATTAGACAAATTATTGGAATTAGGAGCTGATTATGCTGTAGATCACAGAAAAGAAGATTGGCATAATAAAGTTCGAGATATTTCTAAAAAAATAATTAAACCTTTTGGAGATACTCCTGGAGTAGATGTAATTTTTGAACATATTGGTGGCTCTCATTGGAACAAAGAATTGACTTTGTTAAAGTATGGTGCAACAATTGTTACAACTGGAGCTACAACAGGTTATGATGCTAAAACCGATTTACGTCATATTTTTTTCAAAGGAATCAACATTTTAGGTTCCACCCAAGGTACTAGAGCAGAGTTAGAGCAAGCTTTGTACTGGATGTCTAAAGGTAAAATCAAATCTATCATTGATTCAGTATATTCATTTGAACAAGCTGCTGAAGCACATACGAAGATGTTAACTGGAAACGGGTTATTTGGAAAAATCTTAATGAAGCCTTGATCTTTAATAAATATGACCAATCCAAAAACTAATTCCATTTTAGATGAAGCGAATAGATTATTTTTACAAGGTAAAATAAAAGAAGCGATTATCTATTATGATGAAATCCTTGATGAAAATCAAAATCATATAAGTTCTCTTAACAACAAGGGATATGCGTTGAGTAAATTGAAAGATTATGATGGCGCACTACAATGCTATGATCGTGCACTTAAATTAGATCCTACCGATATCTCTGTTTTAATAAATAAAATATCATCCTTGAGAAAAAAAGGTGAATTTATTGGGGCATTAAATTACTGTAACGATATTTTACACAATAATTCAAAATATAATATTGTATTGTATCACAAAGAGAGAATTTTGTTTTCTATGGAAAAATTTGAAGAATCTATTCTCATTTGTAATATAATTTTAAAAGATTATCCAAACAATGCTGAGGTTCTTTTTGATAAATCTTGTAATCTTGCAATGCTATCAAGATTAGACGACGCTCTTGACATACTTGAAAATGCAATATCACAAGGAATTCAATATAAAATCAAGGCAAAAAAAACTAAATCTTTCGAAAACCTAAAGAATAACCCGAGATTCCAAAAATTAACTTCATAATTCTATAGCCAATGGGGAATTTCCAAATATCCTTCTATGTTTTCTTTTCGTAATATTTTTAATAATGCATTGGCCTGTGGTGTGGAAAGAACAGGTTTGTCAAATTGATTATCTGTAGAAATTCTTGGACATGCTACTTGAATGAATGCATCTATTCCCTTTAGATTTCTTAATCTATCATTTGTAATATCAGTCAACGCAAATAATTGAACGCTCTTTCCCTCTTTTTCTAACTCTTTTTTGAATTTTAGAGCAAATACTTTGGATAGTTGTCCTTCTTTGAGTCCAATAATTATCCCAAATGACTGTGCATCAGCAGCTTTGTAAATAGCAAGAGTTGCTTTCTTTTTTAATTTTTGAGCAAATTCTGTAACTTCTCTTACCTCATTAAAATAAGGATCTAAAACATATGTCGGCATATTAGTTGATAATGCGATTCCTGCAGCATGAAAATTACTTTGTCCTAAAAAGACATATGCATCAACTTTATCTTTGAATTCAGTTGCAGGATAAAATTCACAGCCAAACACTTGACCATCGTTTAACTGTCCCTTGCCTTTACCGATTTTCACTTGAATTCCACCATCTGTTAAAATTTTATTTACTTTATCCATCTGATGCAAATGCTGACTATCTGTGACTAGTGATATTTTCTTTCCCCTAAGAAGGTCAACACATTTTTCTGCAACACTATCAAACTCAACATCATCATAGGCATCAATTAGAATTAAATTTTTCTCAAATGATTCTATGTTAATTGTGTGTCCTATATTGAATTGAATTTCTGCTCCTAATACTTTTGAACCATTTGAATTCAAATCACATGTTCCCCAAGTGGTATCAGCTAAAACATATGCAGGAATGCCAAATTTTTTTGTAATATTCATAGCTGCCTCTTGAACTTGAGGCAAAATTCCATCAGGACCATTCAGGGATACAGATGCTGGTTTTTTTGATTCAATTTCTCTGAAGATACGCTCCTCATCTATTACTATCAATTCCATCTAAAAATATGCTGATATTAATTTAAACCAACTGTACTACAACAACTAAAAATGTCTGCAATTCTACAACTCTTTTATGACTGATGCCAAAATACTTAACATTGGTTTTGATGACACAGATTCCCCAAAAGGAATGTGTACAACTTTTCTTGCCTATAAAATAGTAGATTTACTCAAAAAACAAAACACGCAGTTTCTTGATTTTCCAAAATTAATCAGATTTAATCCAAATATTCCTTGGAAAACAAGAGGTAATGGGGCAGTTTCCTTGAAAATAAGGACAAAAAATCCATCAAAAATTAAAAATCAAATAAAACAAATCGTTGAAAAATACTCTGATATAAAAAATGGAGCAAATCCAGGTTTAGTTTTTTATGAAAATGACACAATTCCAAAACAATTTACTAAATTTAGTAAACTAGCTTTATGGCAATTAATAAACAGGAAACAAGCCAAAATATTTGCAACAAAAAACAATCTTGAATTTTTTTATCAGGGGAATGGACAAGGTTTGATAGGTGCTATTGGTGCTATAGGGTATGATTTCAAAGACCATACATTAGAGCTATTAAGTTATAGGAAAAATTCCAAATTTGGAAAAAAAAGGAAACTCTTCACTCAAAGTGTAAAGATAATGCAAGAAAAAACATTTCCATATACCTTTAACAGTTTTGATGTCAAGAAAAATAGAATCTTAATCACTCCTCATGGTCCAGATCCTGTTTTTTATGGAGTACGTGGTGAAAATGTGGATTCGTTACTACACGCAACAAAAATTTTGAAAACTGATGAAAAATTAGCAGGTTACATGATTTTCAAATCTAATCAAGGAACAGGTGATCATTTGAAAAATGAACTTAATATAGAAAATATGAAACCTTACGCCTCTGGAAAAATTACTGGGGTTATATCAAACGAAGCAAAAATTGTTAAAGGTGGACATGTTTTTTTCTCTATTAGTTCAGATGGACATGAATTATGGTGCGCTGTTTACAAACCAACTGGAATGTCTTCTGTAGCATTAGGTCTGATTAAAGGAGATAAGGTCTGTGTTGGTGGTGGAATTAGAAAAGCTTCAAAAAATCATCCTAGAATTCTAAATCTTGAATTTATCGATGTTATGTATCTTGAAAAAAATTTAGTAAACTCTAATCCAATCTGTAGTAAATGTAATAAAAAAATGAAATCAAAAGGAAAGAATCAAGGTTATCAATGTATTAAATGCAGTAAAAAATCAACAAACAAAATCATTTTGGAAATTCCTAGAAATATTAAAAAACAATTGTATCTTCCTAATGTTTCTGCACACAGACATCTTAGCAGACCATTGCAAAGAATTGGAAGGGTTAACAAGGAATCTAAATTTGATGAATCTATTTCATGGTTTCATATATATGGAAATTGAATAGCGGGGAGTAGATTTGAACTACTGAACTGCGGGTTATGAGCCCGCCGGGATGACCTAGCCCTAAAAAGTCTGACTTCCCCACCCCGCTGATTCAAGAATGAGCACGTGCCGTATATACGCTTTATCAAATTCTTGAAAGTAATTAATATGATTTGAGTTGAATCATTTTTTGTGGACAAAAAACTTAGAATCGCTGGAATTATTGCAGCATTAGCATTTTCAATATTTATCTTGACATCTCCTTCTGCTCCTCTACCAATTCCAGAACCACTTTCATCAAAATCTGAAAATAACTCTGTTAATATTTTAGCAGAAAATTTTGATAAACCCCGTTCGATTGCAGTTTCAGACAACAGAATTTTTGTTGCCGAAAAAGATGGGCTTATTCGAGTTGTTCAGGATTATCGTTTACTTGAAGAGCCATTAGCTACTTTACGTCCTGCAAATGTATTTGATGGTGGATTATTGGGAATTACACTTCATCCTGATTTTTCAAAAAACCATTTGATCTATGTTTTTTTTACATATGAAGAAAATGGTGAACTTTGGAATAAAATACTGCTAATTACTGAATCTGACAATAAACTAAAAGACGCAAAAACTATTTTTGATAAAATTCCTGGTTCCAATTTTACTAATGGAGGGTTTTTAAAATTTGGTCCTGATAAAAAATTGTATGTAGGAACTGGAACAATTTCCGAATCTTCACATCTGCCACAGAGTCTTGATTCGTTATCTGGAAAAATTTTAAGATTAAATGATGACGGTACTATTCCTGAGGATAATCCTTTTCCAAATTCTCCTGTGTACTCTTTAGGACATAGAAATCCACAAGGAATGACTTGGGATAATATGGGTAACATGTATCTAGCTGAACTCGGACCTGAAAAAAATGATGAGATTAATCTTATTAAACCAGGAAAAAATTATGGTTGGCCTGAGCAACAATGTTCAGGTGACAAAAAATTTGAAGATGCAATTATGTGCTATGATCCAAGTATTGAACCTGGAGGTATACTGTTCTATTTAGGTGATAAAATAAACTTGGAAACCTCTTTTGTAATGTCTTCACTAAAGGCTGCTAATCTTTATCAACTAGATTTTGCTGATGGTCTAAATTCTCAAAAAACAATACTAAGCGGAGTTGGGCGTATACGTGATGTAGTTCAAAGCACAGATGGAAGTCTTTATTTAATAACTTCCAATACCGACGGAAAAGGTTTTCCAGATGCAACTGATGATAAATTATTGAGGATATTGAAATGAGTGATTCATCAATTTCAAAATTCTTTGAAAAAACTAGAAAAGAAAGATTAGATATTGTAGCTGACTTTGCAAATTTATCTGCTGAAGAATTAAAAATTTTACAAAGTAATGATGGTGGAATTTCTTTTGAAAAAGCTGATAAAATGGTAGAAAATGCAATTGGTACTTTCTCCTTACCTTTAGGAGTTGCAACTAATTTTAAAATTAATGGAAAAGACTATCTTGTTCCAATGGTAATTGAAGAACCGTCAGTTATTGCTGCAGCATCTAAAGGTGCAAAAATCGCAAGAATTAGAGGTGGATTTGAGGTTGCAGCTGATCAATCTTACAGTATTGGCCAAATTCAATTATTAGATGTTGATATCAAATCGGCAGTTAAAAAAATTCAAGAAAGCAAAAAAGAAATTCTTGAACTTGCAAATTCAAAAAGCAACACATTATCAAAAATGGATAAAGGTGCAAAAAAAGTATCTTGTAAAGAAATTGACACACCTTTAGGAAAAATGTTGATTGTTGAACTCTTAATCGATGTAGGCGATGCAATGGGTGCAAATGTGACAAATACAATGTGTGAGGCTGTTTCACCTCTCTTGGAAACTATTACTGGAGGAAGGGCATTGTTACGTATATTGTCAAATTACTCAATATCTAGAATTGCTAAAGCAAAAGCTGTCTTTGATAAAGAAGCAGTGGGAGGAGAAGAAGCTGTTGATGATATAATTCTAGCATACCAATTTGCAGACAATGATGTTTACAGAGCTGTTACTCATAACAAGGGGATCATGAATGGCATCATAGCAGTAGCTAACGCAACAGGTCAGGACAGTAGGGCAATTGAAGCAGCTGCAAATGCATATGCTGCTAGCTCTGGCAAATATCGTTCTCTTAGTAAATGGACTAAAGATCACAATGGAAATCTTGTAGGTTCTTTGGAATTACCTTTATCTGTTGGAATTGTTGGAGGAATTATCAATGTTCACCCAATTGCTAAAATCTGTGCAAAAATTCTAGGTGTTTCTTCTGCTTCTGAACTTGCAGGCATAATGACAGCTACTGGGTTGGCTCAAAATTATAGTGCTATTAGCGCATTAGCTACTGAAGGAATTCAAAAAGGTCACATGAGACTTCATGCTAGAAATTTAGCGTCCTCTGCAGGAGCAAAACCTGATCAAGTAGATAAAATTGTAAAGCAAATGATTGAGGAAAAGAAAATTTCACTTGACAGGGCTAAAGAATTACTAGATGACATTTAAACATCCTTATTATTATAGATAAAAAGTGAAAAAACCAGCAATGTCTCAGGTAAAATTTGCAATACCAAAAGGCAGTCTTGAAGAAGCAACCTTCAAAATTCTTGAGAGATCTTGGACCAAAGTTCACAGAGAAAGCAGAACCTATCGAGTATACCTCGATGATCCAAACATCATTGTAAAAATGCTTAGACCTCAAGAAATTCCTACACTAGTATCTGAAGGATTGTATGATGTTGGTATAACTGGTAAGGATTGGGTTGCTGAAACTAACGCTGATGTTGAACCAATATTGGATTTAGAATATGGAAAAATTAGATTAGTTATTGCATTTCCTGACAAATACAGTTACAAAAATCTTGATGCAATGATAGCTGATTATGGTAAAAAGAAAAAAACTCTCCGTATTTCATCTGAATATCTTACCACTGCATCAAAATTTCTTAAACAATGTAAATCCTATAAAAAATATTATGGTACAAAAGATCCGTTAATTGTTACGCCTTGGGTTAGACTTGGAACAAATAAGAGTGTTCAAATTCATTTATCTTTTGGTGCAACAGAAGCAAAACCACCTGAAGATGTTGATGCAATAATGGATGTCACTGAGACTGGAACAACACTGAAACAAAATAAATTAAAGATTGTTGATGAGGTTCTCACATCTACTGCTCATTTGATTGTTAACAAAAAATCTCTGAGGGATCCACAGAAACGTGAAAAAATATTTGATATAGTAACTTTGATGAGAGGTGCTGTACATGGACGAAAATATCTTCATATTTATCTTAATGTGGAAGAAAAGAATCTAGAAAAACTCTTAGAACAGATACCTTCTCTCAAAAAACCAACAATTAGCCCGCTAAGTGAAAAAGGATGGTATGGAATAAACACAGTTATTAAAAAAGAAGACTTTCACAAACTAATACCAAAACTAAGGAAGATTGCTCAAGGACTAGTAGTTCACGAGCCACGACAAATTCTGGAACTAGAGGAGATTAAACGTGATGAAGAAAATTGATGAGGATAATCCAAGTTACTAACGTTGAAAAATTTGCAGCAAAAATATTGCCAAAACAATCACAAAAAAATAAGCCTATAGTAGATTATATTTTAAAAAATGTGCAAAAAAATGGAGATTCGGCAATAAAAAAATATGAGCGAAAATTTACTGGTGTCCAGATTACCTCATTACGTATATCTCAAAAGGAAATAAATGATGCATTTTCCAAAGTGTCAAAAAACCAAATATCTGCTATACAACTAGCTAAATCTAGACTGGAAAAAACTGAATCAATTGTTAAATCTACTCTAAAAAATAAAAATATCAACACGGATGGAATTAAAATCTCAAAAAAATTTGAACCCATACAAAGTGTAGGATGTTACGTTCCGGGCGGTTTAGCAAGATATCCAAGTTCTGTTATAATGTCTGTAATTCCTGCTAAAGTAGCTGGAGTGAAAAGAATAGTAGTTGTATCTCCTCCTAATTCTGATGGAACAATTGACTCACTAACTCTTGTAGCTGCAGATATTTGTGGTGCAAATGAAATTTACAGAGTTGGAGGCGCTCAAGCAATTGCCGCGTTATCGTTTGGTACCAAATCCATATCTAAAGTAGACAAAATAGTTGGACCGGGGGGGTCATTTGTAACAATTGCCAAAACAATGGTTAGTGACAAAACAGCAATTGATATGCTTGCAGGTCCTACTGAATTAGGAATTATTGCAGATGCATCAGCGAACCCACAATATGTTGCACTGGATCTTATCTCTCAATCAGAACACAGTACTGATACCTTTTGTTATCTAATAACAGACTCAGAAAAACTTGCAAAATCAGTAGATAAAATCATTACTGCATTATCCAATAAAATTAAAAGAAATGTCATTGTAAAAACTAGTCTTAAACAAAATGGATTCATTGCTATTTGTAGGAATAAATCTGATATGATAAAACTTGCAAATGATTTAGCTCCGGAGCATCTACAAATTATGACAAAAGATCCTCATACTTTTGCCTCAAAAATCACGTCATCTGGATTAATTCTATTAGGAAATGATACTCCATCATCTGCAAGTGATTATCTTTTAGGATCAAATCATATTTTACCCACAAATGGATTTGGTAAAACCAGAGGCTCACTCTCAGTTTTAGACTTTATCAAAATTAATACACAGATATCTGCTTCAAAATCGGTTCTATCTAAAATTTCAAAATATATGGAAATATTTACCAATGCAGAAGGACTTCCAAATCATTATGAAGCAGTTAGAGGTAGAATGAAATGAAAAATGATTGGTTTGAAAAAAAGGTCAAAGAATTTTCTTTAATTGTAGGATATCAAAAACCAGAACTAATTTCTGATGCACTAAAACTTGATTCTAATGAAAACTATGTGATTTCTAAAAAATTTCAACAAGACATAATTTCAAATGCCCAAAAAATTTCTGATGTAAGGGAATATCCTCTAGGTGGAATTGAACGATTAATTGATCAATTATCAAAATTTCTTCAGATTCCATCATCTATGATTGGAGTTGGAAATGGCTCTGATCAAATACTGGATTTAATACTTTCAAATTTTGCATCAAAGGAAACCAAAGTCCTTACATCAAATCCAACTTTTGGATTCTTTGAAGAAAGATGTAAGCTATATTCAATTCCAATGACTGCAATCCCTTTTTCAAGTGATATGACATTAGACATTCAAGAATTTTCTAACCAGTCCAAAGATAATGATATCTTGTATCTTGATTCTCCAAACAATCCCACTGGTTTTCAGTTTAAAAAAAATGATTTACAAAAATTAGTAACTTCCTTTGACGGAATGATAATTATTGATGAAGCGTATGGTGAATTTGGAGATTATTCTCTGGCTGATATGGTAAAATCGCAAGAAAATCTAATTGTTGTACAAACACTCTCCAAATCATTTGGATTAGCTGGCCTAAGATTGGGATATTTCATTGCAAATAAAAAATTCACAGATGGATTTAATCGAGTATTGCAATATCCGTATCCAGTCAGCACACTTACAATTGAATCCGGAATTCTAGCTCTGAAGCAATCTGATCAAATGAAAGATGCTGTTGAAATAATCAAAGAGGAACGACAAAGAATTATTGAAAACATTAGAAAGTATGATGCCTTTGAAGTCTTTGATTCCAAGGCTAATTTTGTACTTTTTGATGCCCACGGTTCTTACAAAAGAATCTATGACGCACTTGCAGAACAAGGTATATCGATTAGAAAATTAGGAAAAATTGGAAAACATGAAGGCTGCCTTAGGGTTACAGTTGGAACCAAAGAAATGAATTCCAAATTCTTGCTTGCAATTCGTGATTTATTAGGATAATGTTAAGAAAAAAACAATCCGGAATCTACATGGATGATTCTGTTTTAGATGATCTTCGCTCTTTAGATGGAATTATCTTTGACTGTGATGGCGTTTTAATAGATGTTACAAAATCTTATGATCTTACAATAAAAAAAACAACAGAATATGTGTTAGAAAAATTTTCTCAAATCACTGACAGTATTGAAATTGATTCAAAAATTATTGATGGATTCAAATCAACTGGTGGATTTAATGACGAGGTTGATGTGACATACGCTTCAATCCTGTCTATAGTATCTGCAAAAAAATTAAACAAGAAACAAGATCAATTTATCTTTGATACAATATCTAATGCAGATTCTTCTGGAATATTATCTGTAGAAAAATATCTTGAGGGACTTGTTGATATTAGCGAGATAAAAAATAAATTGTCATATCCTGGAACACATCATGAAAATCCGTTATACCAAATCTTTGATCAAATCTTTTATGGGCCAGAACTATACAACAAACTCTTTAAGCGGCAATCTAAATTTTCAGAACCAGGTCTGATAAAAAATGATATTGTTTTAGTAAATCATTCTCTAATTGAAAAACTAGAAAAAAAATTTGTTTCCAAAATTTCACTTGTAACTGGACGGGGAAAAGAATCAGTCAAATATTCACTTAAAAAATTATTAGAAAAATTTGATCTAATCAATTCTGCATTCTTGGAAGATGAACCAAGGGAAATGGCAAAACCTAATCCAGAATCGTTAATTCGTTCAATTAAGGGTATGAACATTAACCACTGCATTTACGTTGGAGACTCGATGGAGGATTTTATCATGGCTAAAGGGGCTACAGCGCAGGGACACAAAACCACCTTTTGTGGAATTATAGGAACCAGTAAAAATCCGCAAAAAAAACTAGAGTTATTTCAGCGTAATGGAGCCACATTAGTCTTGGAATCGATTAATTCCCTTCCGAATATCTTAAATTTAGATTAAGACAAAGCACATCTTCTGTGAAAAATATGATACCAAGAAAAAGTTCCATAAATCGTAGTACAAAAGAAACCAACGTATCTGTATCTGTTAATTTGGACGGATCTGGAAAAACCGTCATTAATACGGGAATTAATTTTTTGGATCATTTGATCACAGCCTTTGGAAAACATGGAATGATGGATCTTAAAGTTGATGCAAAATCCAATGATAACATTGAACATCATTTGATTGAAGATACTGCAATTACTTTGGGTTTAACAATTGACAAAGCTTTGGGAACTAGAAGTGGCATTACCAGATTCAGCTATGCATCAGTACCAATGGATGAATCTATAGCTGAAGCTTCAGTTGATCTCGTCAAAAGACCTTTCTGGAAGTTAGTATTATCAATTAAAAGAAATAACATTGAAGATATTTCAAAAGAAGACTTGGAACATTTTTTCCAGTCACTTCTTCAAAATCTAAACAGCTGTATACACCTCACTGTAAAGTATGGTGACAATGATCATCACAAAGTTGAAGCAGCCATAAAGTCTCTAGCAGTAGCATTTAGAATTGCATCTTCATATGATAAAAAACAAAAAGGAATTCCAAGTACAAAAGGTTCAATGTAAATGGTAAATCTGGCAATCTTTGATTATGGGGCTGGAAATATTTTCAGTCTAAAAAATTCACTTGAAAAAACAGGAGCCACAGTAGATGTTATTACTAATTTTGACAAGCCAAATGTTTATTCCGGATTATTACTTCCCGGAGTTGGAAATTTTGATCCTGCTGTAAAAAGCATCCGACAATATTCTAAAACAGATTTTAAAGATTTTGTTAAAGACAATACTCCTGTTTTAGGAATTTGCCTTGGATTGGAAATGTTTTTTGAAAAAAGTGAGGAAGGTCATGAAAAAGGATTAAGCGTAATTGACGGTGAAGTAATTATTCTTCCACCATCAATGAAGGTGCCACACATGGGATGGAATAATTTGGAAATAAAAAAGTCTGGAAAAATACTAGAAGGAGTTAAAGATGGTTCTTGGGTTTATTTTGTCCATTCGTATCGTGTAAAACCTGTCGATGATGATATAATTACAGCAGAATCTGACTATGGAATAAAGGTGCCTGCAGTAATTGAACAGAACAATTTTTTTGGAACTCAATTTCATCCAGAAAAATCTGGCAAAGTTGGCAAAATCATGATTGAAAATTTTCTTGCTGTGTGTAAAAAATGAAAATTATTCCTGCAATTGATTTAATGAATGAAGAAGTGGTACGACTCTACAAGGGGGACCCAAACCAAAAAACTGTGTATAGTGACAATCCAATTGAGATTGCTAAAAGATGGGAGTCAAATGGGGCAGACATGCTACATTTAGTAGATCTTGATGCAACTCTTGGAATAGGTTCCAATCTATTATTGA